>NZ_DAWCVJ010000038.1:0-23596 GCF_052358865.1 Faecalibacterium sp. | reverse complement strand
CCCCCCCCTTTTTTTTTCCACCCCCACCAGCCCACCCCCGTCGGCCGCCCGGCCGGTCCGCCCGTTTCGTTCCATCCTCCCCCCGATAATGGGGGCGTTGGGGGGGTCCCGAATCTCTTCCGTGTCGGGGATCATTTCGGGCTGAGCCAGTGTCACCTGCCCGGGAAAGACCTGCACGCCCTGAATGCGGACGGTGCGGTAGCCGGGTTTGGAGGCCACAAGGCTGCAGACCGCGTAGGGGGCCTGCGTGGTGTTGTCCTCGTCCAGCGAGAGGGCGCAGGCGGGTGTGGTGAGGGTGACGTCGGCGGCATTGCCCTCAGCGTCGGTGAGACGGGTGGCGGTGAAGCCGTTGCCGCTGACATTGACGGTCACGCCCTCGATGGGGCTGGACTGGCGGGCTGCAAAAGCTTGGATGCGCAGGATTCCGGTAGCCATATAAAAACTCTCCTTTGCGTAAAATCAGAACAAGGCTCGGTACAGCCTATTCCGCTGGGAGAGAATGGGTGAATCCTCTTGGCTTTTCGGGGCAGGGGGAGTATACTGGAAGCAGCAAAAACACACTGAAAAAGGAGAGTGCAGACAAATGCAGGCGACCATTCACAACGAATATCTGACCCTTACGGTGGACACCCACGGTGCCGAGGCCGTCAGCCTGAAGAACGCAGCGGGAGAAGAGCTGCTCTGGCAGGCAGACCCGGCAGTCTGGAAGCGCCACGCGCCCATCCTCTTCCCGTGGACGGGCAAGCTCAAGGACGGCAGCTTCACCCACGGCGGCAAGACCTATAAGGGCGGGCAGCACGGTTTCGCGCGGGATGTGGAGCACACCCTGCTAAAGGCCGAGGGCGATACCATCCAGCTCGAGCTGCGTCCGGACGAGACCATGAAGGCAGAGCGGTTCCCCTTCGACTTCGTCCTCACCAGTACCTTCCGGCTGGACGGCAAGACCCTTCACCACACCCTCACCGTCTCGAATCCCGGCAGCGAGGAGCTGCGGTTCGGCATCGGCTACCATCCGGCCTTTTGTGTGCCCTTCGATGCAGAACACACCGTCGAAGACTACGAGTTCCGCTTCGACCAGCCCGAAAGCCCGGTCATCCTCGACGCCAGCGGGGGCGGTCTGCTGACGGGCAAATGCTACTACCAGTGGAAGAACCAGCAGGCCATCCCGCTGACCAACGACCTCTTCGACAACGACAGCTTCTGCATGGCAGGCCTGCGCACCAAGACGCTGGGCATCTACGAGAAGGACACCGGCCGCAGCATCGTCTGCGACGTGGCCGGCTTCCCCTATACCCTCATCTGGTCGGCCCTGTCGAAGCCGCTGCGCTTCGTCTGCATCGAGCCGTGGAACTCTCTGCCCGCCTCGGTGGACGACCCGCAGGAGTGGAGCCAGCGGGCCGCTGCGGCCTGCCTCGCCCCCGGCGGGGAGTGGAGCACGACCCTCAGCACGACATTTGAGCGGTAAAGTAAAATAAAAGCCGTCCCCGCAGCATTTTTCGCTGCGGGGACGACTTGCTTATATGAGGTCAGAGTGTGTCGCTAGAATAAAAACTCAGTTGACAGAAGAGCGGCGCTGGATAACAAGACAATATGTATATCCTCCGATTTTGCCCTGAGCTATGCTGACATGAATCGTATCTTCAAAGATAAGCGAAGAGTTGAAGGTTTCGTAACTGTTTGTGCCCTCAATAAAAGCGTCCTGCATGACAGCAGCGGCAATGACTTGAGGATCTTTGTAATACTGGCTCTTGGGGTCAGAAGGAAGTAACGTCCAACTGATGCGATACCAAGAGGTCTCCTGATCTGGAAGAAGGGCCAAAAACTCTTTTCCGTTCTCGGTCGGAGTCCACTTCCAGTTTTTGGTTTTACCAAAGAAGTTCTTATCCAGCTTGCCTGTGCAGCGACTGCTGAGGAAATGAAAGGCGGTCTCAGCAATGCGGTTATCTTTTTCTTTTTCGACCTTTAACCCAATGGTGGAACAATAGTCGGCCATCTGGTCGAGCAGCTCATCCTCGACCTTGACCTTCTTATCACACCCCGCAAAAAGTGTGAGGGCCATTGCGCCGATAAGGAGCGCGGATAGAATGCGTTTCCAGTGCTTCATGATGATTCCTCCTGTAAGTAATAGATGGATGTTCATGGCCGCAAAGGACAGTTGCCCATCTGTCTAACATTATCTTATCATTTTTTCGGGGGAGGGGCAAGAGCATGGTTGAAAATCGACGATTTGCAGTAAAGAATGACTGATTTTTGTGACAAGCTCACAAATCGTTGGATGCAAAAGAAGGAGGCCCCCGGCGGGAGCCTCCCTCTTTTTGTGCGATAAAATTTACAGAGCCTTGATGGCGGCCTTGATGCGCTCGGCGGCGGTCTTGGTCTTCTCGGCGTCACCGAAAGCGGTCAGGCGGAAGTAGCCCTCGCCGCACTCGCCGAAGCCCACGCCCGGGGTGCCCACGACGCCGCAGTTCTCCAGCAGCCAGTCGAAGAACTCCCAGCTCTTCATGCTGCCGGGGCAGCGCAGCCAGATGTAGGGGCTGTTCTTGCCGCCGCAGTACCACACGCCGCACTCGTCCAGCGCGTCGGCGATGACCTTGGCGTTCTGGCGGTAGTAGTCGAGGTTGTGCTGGATCTCAGCCATGCCGCTCTCGGTAAAGACGGCGGCTGCGCCGCGCTGCACGATGTAGGGCACACCGTTGAACTTGGTGGTCTGGCGGCGGAGCCAGAGCTTGTTGAGGCTCATGCCGTCACGCTCCAGCTCCTTCGGCACGACGGTGTAGCCGCAGCGGGTGCCGGTGAAGCCTGCGATCTTGGAGAAGGAGCAGATCTCGATGGCGCACTCGCGGGCACCCTCGATCTCGAAGATGCTGCGGGCCAGCTCGCCGTCGGAGATGAAGCACTCGTAGGCAGCATCGTAGAGGAGGATGGCGTTGTTCTTTCTGGCGTACTCCACCCATGCCTTGAGCTGGTCGCGGGTGTAGGCCGCGCCGGTGGGGTTGTTGGGGCTGCAGATGTAGATGATGTCAGCCTTCACGCTGTCGTCGGGCATCCCGAGGAAGCCGTTCTCCTGACTGGTGCGGCCGTAGATGATCTTGCGGCCGTCGGTGACATTGTCGTCCACATAGGTGGGGTAGACGGGGTCCGGAACGAGGACGGTGTTGTCCACGTCAAAGAGGCCCAGCAGATTGGCGAGGTCGCTCTTTGCGCCGTCGGAGATGAAGATCTCATCTTCCGCCAGCTGGGTGCCGCGGCCTGCGTAGTAGCCCTGAATGGCCTGCTTGAGGAAGGGGTAGCCCTGCTCGGGGCCGTAGCCGTGGAAGCCCTCTTTGGTGCCCATCTCGGTGACGGCGTCGTGCATGGCGTCCACGACGCACTTGGCCAGAGGCTGGGTCACGTCGCCGATGCCCAGACGGATGATCTCCTTCTCGGGGTGGGCCTCCTGATAGGCGGCGACCTTGTGGGCGATGTCCACGAAGAGGTAGCTGGCCTTCAGCTCGTTGTAGTGCTTGTTCATTTTCATAATACTTTCCCTCGATTCTTTACTTGATAGGCGGCCTGCCCTCTCAGTCACGGAGAGGGCAAGGATGCTTTATACCTCAGCGGTGCCCTCGCATACGGTGACCGCGCTGCCGGTCATGAGCAGTTTTTTGTCCGGCAGGACCCGGATGATAAGCTCACCGCCCCGCAGCTGGACATGGATGTCCTCTCCGGCGGGGCAGAGGCCCAGCTCGGTCAGCGCCGCCACGGTGGCGCAGGTGCCGGTGCCGCAGGCCCATGTCTCGCCGCTGCCCCGCTCCCACACCCGCATTTTCAGGTGGGTGGCGTCCACCACCTCCACGAACTCGGTGTTGACCCGCTCCGGGAAGTTGGCGTGGCGCTCGAACGCGGGGCCGATGTCCTCAAGCTTCAGGCAGTCTACATCCTCCACCACGGTCACGCAGTGGGGATTGCCCACGCTGATGCAGGTGACGCGCCACGTCCTGCCCTCCACGGTGAGGGGGCAGTCCACCAGCGGCCCTTCGCCCATGTTCACAGCGGGCAGGGCCGCAGCCATGGCGGAATATCCGCCCATCTCCACCTGCCAGAGCTGTGCGCCCCTGTGGGTGATGGTCTTGGTGCCGCTGTTGGTGTCGATGCGGAGCGTCTCTTTCGCAGTGCCGTGGGTGTAGAGCCATTCGGCCACGCAGCGCACGCCGTTGCCGCACATCTGCGCCTCGCTGCCGTCGGCGTTGAAGATGCGCATCCGCCCATCCGCGCCCTCCGTCACCGGGGCGCAGATGCAGATGATGCCGTCCGCGCCGATGGAAAAGTGGCGGCGGGAGAGCTTCTGCGAAAGGGCCGCGATGTCCTCCGGCACGCCGCTGGTGCGGCAGTCGAGGTAGATGTAATCGTTGGCGCAGCCCTGCATTTTGGTGAATGAAAGCTTCATGTTGAAAACTCCTTTGGCCTCTCTTAACGACCTGATGGATAAAGCGGAGCGAAGCTGTGCATCGCAGCATGGGCTTTTTCATCCAGAACAGACCTGACCGGCACGCCAGCGGCTCTCCCTCTGGGAGAGCTGGCGCGCAAGCGCCTGAGAGGGCTACTATTACTATAAGAACGAACGGCGGTTCTGTCAAGCAAAAAAGAGGCGGCAGATGGATTTCAACTGGAATTTTTGCCCGGAAAACGACCCGGAGAGAAAAACGGGGCTTGACAACAGCCATGTCATGGGATATAAAGAAAGAGAGCATTCTGCGCAGGGGGACGGCCTGCCCGCCAAAGGGGAGGCGGGGAGAGATGCCCGGCCTGCGCAGCGTGAAAATGCGAAATTAAAGCACAAAAAGGAGACCGCGATCATGGATACGTTTGAAAAGATCCGCGCACTGCTGGCAGAACAGCTGGACGTCGATCCTGCTAAGATCACGATGGACAGTGACATTATGGGCGATTTTGAGGCCGACAGCCTCGACATCGTGGATATGGTGATGACGCTGGAGGATGAGTTTGGCATCGAGGTGCCCGACGACGCCATCGAGAACCTGCGCACGGTGGGTGATGTGGTGAACTTTGTGGACAGCCACAAGGGCTGAGCAACAGATGCAGAAAAGCCCCGCATCCGCGCCTCTGCACACGGCAGAGAGAGCGGCGGGGCTTTATATATGGGTTCGTGCGGAACGATGAGCGTTTGGCGCACGGCCTTGGGAGGATAAGATTAAAATGGCAAAAGACAACAAAAAGCTCGTACAGGCGATCACAAGCCAGGAGGAAAACTTTGCACAGTGGTATACCGACATCTGCGTGAAGGCAGAGCTGGTCGAGTATTCCAGCGTCAAGGGCTTCATCATCCTGCGCCCCTACGGTCAGGCCATCTGGGAGCTGATCCAGAAAGACATGGATGCCCGCTTCAAGGCCACCGGCCACGAGAACGTGGCGATGCCCGTACTGATCCCTGAGAGCCTGCTGCAGAAGGAAGGCGAGCTGGTCAATGGCTTCGCGCCGGAGGTGGCGTGGGTCACGATGGGCGGCTCGGACAAGCTGGAAGAGCGTCTGGCGGTCCGCCCCACCAGCGAGACCATGTTCTGCGATCACTGGTCCCGTGTGCTGCACAGCTACCGCGAGCTGCCCATGAAGTACAACCAGTGGTGCAGCGTCGTGCGCTGGGAGAAGACCACCCGCCCCTTCCTGCGCAGCCGCGAGTTCTGGTGGCAGGAGGGTCACACCATCCACGAGACCGCTGCCGAGGCTGAGGCTGAGACCCAGCAGCAGCTGAACTGCTACGCAGACGTCTGCGAGCAGGATCTGGCCATCCCTGTTGTCAAGGGCCGCAAGACCGATAAGGAGAAGTTTGCCGGTGCCGAGGCCACCTACACCATCGAAGCCATGATGAAGGACGGCAAGGCCCTGCAGAGCGGCACCAGCCACTACTTCGGCGATAAGTTCAGCAAGGCTTACGACGTGACCTTCACCGGCCGCGACAACCAGCTGCATCACCCGTTCCAGACCAGCTGGGGCGTTTCCACCCGTCTGGTGGGCGCGATCATCATGACCCACGGCGACGACGACGGCCTCATCCTGCCCCCGGCTGTTGCCCCCGTTCAGGTCGTGGTGGTGCCCATCGCTGCCCACAAGCCCGGCGTTTCCGAGAAGGCTGCAGAGCTGGCCGAGAAGATCAGCAAGTACGCCCGCGTCAAGCTGGACGACAGCGACAACGCCCCCGGCTGGAAGTTCTCCCAGTGGGAGATGAAGGGCGTGCCCCTGCGCCTCGAGATCGGCCCCAAGGATCTGGAGAAGAACCAGTGCGTCCTCGTCCGCCGCGACACCCGCGAGAAGGTGTTCGTCTCTCTGGACGAGCTGGAGACCGCCATCCCGGCCCAGCTGGAGGCCCTGCGCAAGGACCTGTACGAGCGCGCTCTGGCCAACCGTGAAGCCCGCACTTGGCCCGCCACCACCATGGACGAGGTCAAGGAGCTGGCCAAGGCCAACACCGGCTACATCAAGACCATGTGGTGCGGCGATCTGGCCTGTGAGATGAAGATGAAGGAAGAGGCTGGCCTGTCCAGCCGTTGTATGCCCTTCGAGCAGGAGCATCTGAGCGATGTCTGCCCCTGCTGCGGCAAGCCTGCTAAGACTATGGTCTACTGGGGCGTCGCATACTAAGCGTCAAAATAAACGAGAGCAGCCGCTTTTCCTCCGGGGAGGGCGGCTGCTCTTTTGTGCATTCTGGCAAGAAAGCAGTAAAAAATTTGTAAAAGGGGTTGAAAAATCCGTCCCAGCGTAGTATGATGACCTAGCTGAAAAGGCAAATACATTGACAGGAGGAAACGAGACGAATGTCCGGCGACCATTTAGACCAACCCAAACAACGCTCCTCCTGCGATGCGGGCAGCAACGAATAGCTCTGCCGCGTCCTGAATGCATCTGCCCAGATACACCGCAGGAGTCCGACCAGAAGACGACGCGGTGTATTTTTATGCCCCAAAAGGGGAGGAGGAACCCAAGATGCAGAAGAAGAACTACCAGCAGGAGATACTCGACCTCATCCACAGCGGTCTGCCGCAGGCTGAGCTGGCCGAAAAGCTCTCCGATTACCATGAGAATGACCTTGCCGACGCCCTCGAGGCCCTGACGCCCGACGAGCGCCAGAAGCTCTACACCGTGCTGGGCGTGGAGCGTGTGGCCGAGATCTTCTCCTATCTGGATGACGCGGAGCCCTACCTGAAGGAGCTGCCCAGCGAGAAGGCCGCAAAGGTCGTCTCGAACATGGACTCGGACGACGCTGTGGATGCGCTGGACGACCTCGAGGAAGAGGATAAGGCCAAGATCGTCGGCCAGCTGGACAAGGACTCCGCCGAGGACGTGAAGATGCTGCTGTCCTATGGAGAAGACGAGATCGGCAGCAGCATGACCACCAACTACATCTGCATCCGGAAGGACATGACCATCCGGCAGGCCATGAGTGAGCTGGTGAAGCAGGCCGGCGAGAACGACAACATCTCCACCCTCTATGTCGTGGACGAGAACGAGAAGTTCTACGGTGCCATCGATCTGAAAGACCTCATCATCGCCCGGGCGGACGACAGCCTCGAGAAGCTCATCGCCCGGTCGTACCCCTATGTGACGGACCACGAGAAGATCAGCGACTGCATCGACCGTATCGTGGACTATGCCGAGCGTTCGCTGCCCGTCCTGAACGACACCGGAGAGCTGGTGGGCATCATCACCTCGGCGGATGTCGTCGAGCTGGTGGATGATGAGATGGGCGATGATTACGCAAAGCTGGGCGGTCTGACCAGCGAGGAGGACCTGAACGAGGGCGTGTTCGAGAGTGTCAAAAAGCGTCTGCCGTGGCTGATCGCCCTGCTTTTCCTCGGGATGCTGGTGTCCTCGGTGGTGGGCGCCTTCGAGTCGGTGGTGGCCGTCCTGCCCATCGTCATCTGCTTCCAGTCCATGGTGCTGGATATGGCGGGCAATGTGGGCACCCAGTCGCTGGCCGTTACCATCCGCGTGCTGGTGGATGAGAACCTGACCACCTCCAAAAAGCTGCATCTGCTCTGGAAGGAGATGCGGGTGGGTCTGGTCAACGGCGCACTGCTGGCGGTCATGGCGCTGGGCTTCCTCGGCTGTTATATCCACTTCTTCAAGGCATACGCTTGGGGAGAGGCCTTCCTGCTCTCCGGCTGCGTCGGCATCTCCCTCATCGTGGCGATGGTCATTTCCAGCTTGGTGGGCACCATCATCCCCATGCTGTTCCACAAGATCCACATCGACCCCGCCGTGGCGTCCGGCCCCCTCATCACTACCATCAACGACCTCGTGGCCGTTGTGGTGTACTACGGTCTGGCCATGGTCGTGCTGATCGATATGTTCCATCTGGGCTGATTTTTGAATAAGAGCAAAGGCTCCGGCACTGCCGGAGCCTTTTTGTATATTATCGATTCTCTATCCAGTACCGCTGGGTCAGCATCCCATCCGAGGAGTCAAACATCTCATCTTCCAGTACACCGCCGTTAGACTGAATCGTCTTTGCCGAGGCGATGTTATAGTGGTCACAGCAGATGCGCACCTTGGAGATGCCGCGCTCCTTGGCCTTTTCGAGGGTCATGCAGAGCATCTGGCTGGCGTAGCCGTTCTTCCGCTCCGAGGGGCGGACGCTGTAGCCGATGTGACCGCCGTAAGCCAGCAGATAGTCGTTGAGATGGTGGCGCAGGTTGGTCATGCCGACAAGATGTTCCTGCTCGTCCAGAGCCAGATACTGGGTGGCCGGTACGAACCCGGCAGGCGTGGTGGCTGGGTCTTTTAGCTTGCGGATGTTAGCCAGCCACTGGTCGAAGTCGTCGTATTTGTCCAGCGCCGACGTGCCGTCGAGCCGGGAGCTGATGGCAAGAAATTCTTCCCGGTAGGCCATGACCTGTTCGCGGTCACCCTCGTCCGGCTCCCGCAGGTGGAGCTTCTGGGGCGGCGTATGACGAGCCGCTGCCCGGAAGTCCGGGGCCTTCATCAGGCCGTGGCGGTTGCAGTAGAAGTAGAGTACGCCCGCACCGGTTATTTTGAAACGGCAGCTGGCGTCGCCCTCAGGGTAAAGCTTGACCAGCTGTAATTTGTCGCCGGTAAGGCAGGCGATGAAGGAAATGTAGTGGTCTTTGGTCATGGGGTGGTGGATGGTGACGAAAAGCTCATCTTCCACCCGTTCCAGTGTCAGCTGATGGTGCTCGTCGGCGTCGTCCGCCTCAGAGATGTCCAGCGGCGGCAGGGTGATGCCGCAGCAGCTCACGACAGCCTGCCCGGTGGCGTGGAGCACATTGCCGCACAGGGGGCAGACGTAGAGCTTGGAGCGAAGCAGGTTGGCGGAGCGGTTCCGGTTGACGACGGGTTCGCCCTGCATCAGCTCGAGCACGCTGACGCCCAGAGCCGCCGCCAGCGGCTCCAGCAGTGAGATGTCGGGCAGGCCGCGACCTGTCTCCCACTTGGAGATGGCCTTTGCGCTGACGGCCAGCTTTTCGGCCAGCTCTGCCTGCGTCAGGTGTTTGGCTTCCCGCAGCTGCCGGATGGCAGTGCCGGTGACGTAAGAATCCATATAAACTCTCCTTTGCAGCCCTCTCAGTCACCTCCGGTGACAGCTCTCCCATAGGGAGAGCCATTGGCAAGCCGGGCAAGTCTGAGCGGAACGAAAAAGTAAATGTGTATACAAAAAAGCGGGGGCCTCGCTGTTGTTGCCAAGTATACTATAACAAAAAGCTCCACACAACCTACGCTGCGTGGAGCTTTGCTTTTTTATTTGGCTTCGTCTGTTTTCTGCCGGGCGGCTTCCAGCTCGTCCATCCGCTTTTGCAGGGCCTCTACTTTGTCGTCCAGCCGCCAGAACGCCCAGATGACGAAGGCGATGCCAAGGCTGACCGGGAACATCCACGCATAAAAGTGGTGCTGGATGTCCAGAAAATAGGAGCCGCCGAAGAAGGTGAACAGGAACAGAAAGAGCAGCGCGGCGGCGAAAATGCCAAGAAAACGCTTCATGGAAAGCCTCCGTTATTCCTCTGCGGCTTCTTCCTCGTCTTCGTCCAGCTCGATGCTGAAGACGGCCTTTTTCAGCTTGCCGCAGCCCTGTGCTTTCAGGCCGGATTTGTACGGCTCACCGGCCAGATAGAGGGCGAAGCGGCCCTCGCAGAGCATCCCGGCGATGCTGGTGCCTGCGGTGCCAACGGTCAGGTCAGCGGCCTCGTCGGCGGGCTTGGTGGGGGTCAGCTCGCCCAGCGAGACCTCGAACAGCTCGCTGCCTTCGAGGTCGGTCTCAAGGGTCAGGTGGCTGTCCCGGCGCTGGAACAGCGCCTTGTCGGAGGTCTGGGGGGTGACGGTGCTGACTGTGACCACAGCTTTGTCGCCGAGGATGCGGGTCTTGCCGGCGGGCAGGTTGTTGATGTCCCGGGCCATAACGAACTCAATGACGGCATCAAGGTTTTCGCTCATGCCGAGGTAGTTGGGAAGATTGTTCAGGGTATCGTAGATCATAGCGTAAGCCTCTTATTCTGCGTCTTTCGGGTCGGTCATCAGTTCCTTGATGCTGGGCACGACGCCGCCGAGGTTTTGCAAGTCGGAAGGAATGATGATCTTGGTGGCCTTGCCGTTGGCGACCTTGGCCAGCGCTTCCAGACTACGCAGGGCCAGCACCTTGTCGGTGGGCATGGCCTCGTTCAGCAGACGGATGGCGTCGGCGTTGGCCTTCTGGACGGCGAGGATGGCCTGCGCCTCGCCCTCGGCCTCGAGGATGCGCTGCTGCTTGACGGCGTCAGCGCGGAGGATGGCAGACTCCTTTTCGCCCTCAGCGGCGGTGATGGCGGCCTGCTTCTCGCCGTCGGCCTTCAGGATGACAGCGCGCTTCTCGCGCTCGGCCTTCATCTGCTTCTCCATGGCCTCCTGGATCTCACGCGGAGGGATGATATTCTTGACCTCGACACGGTTGACCTTGATGCCCCACTTGTCGGTGGCCTCGTCAAGGATGGCCGTGATCTTGCTGTTGATGGTGTCGCGGCTGGTGAGGGTGTGGTCCAGCTCCATCTCGCCGATGATGTTGCGCAGCGTGGTGGCGGACAAGCTCTCGATGGCCGCGATGGGCTGGTTGACGCCGTAGGTGTAGAGCTTGGCATCCATCACCTGAAAGAAGACCACGGTGTCGATCTGCATGGTGACGTTATCGCGGGTGATGACCGGCTGAGGGGGGAAGTCGGCGACCTGCTCTTTCAGGCTGACCTTCTTTGCCACCCGCTCGAGGAACGGAATTTTAACGTGCAGGCCGGCGCTCCATGTCTCGGAATAGCTGCCAAGACGCTCGACGACGTAGACCATCGACTGGGGCACGATGACGATGTTGGTGACGACCACCAGCAGGACAACGAAGATCAGGATGAGGATCAGGAACAGCATGATAGGCATAGGGACGCTCCTTTCGTTCAGTGAGCCGCCCGGCGGGCGGTCTCGGTCAGGACAGGCTCCACGATGAGCAGGGTGCTGTGGATCTCGGCCACCCGGCAGCTCTGGCCCGGGGCGAGGGTATCGCCGGGGGTGGCGCAGCGGGCGTTCCAGTCCACGCCGTCCAGCCGGACACGGCCGGCGGCCTCAGCGGAGACGGGGGTGAGCACGACGGCCTCCCGGCCAAGGGCGCGGTCGCCGTTCGTGGCGGTGGGCGGCTTGCGCAGCCGGGCACACAGGGGCTTGAGGGCCAACAGACAGAGGATGCTGACGGCGATGAACACCACCGCCTGCACCCGGAAGGACGCCACCACAAGGCAGCTGAGCAGCGCAGCCGCACTGCCCACCGCGAACCAGATGGAGACGAGATTCAGCGTCATGGCTTCGAGAACGACGAAGCCGATGGCGGCCAGCAGCCAAAAAATGGGGTCAACAGACATCAAAGCTCCCTCCTTTGCGGGTGTCTGCCCTCATTATAGAGCAAACGGACGCGAAAGTACAGAGACGAATTGTAAATAAAGCTTACTGATAATCGTAGTAGCTGTGATCCGGGTTATGGCCGATCTCCTCCACCACGATGGTGAAGCCCATGGGGTTCACCTCGGTATGCTTGCCGGAGGCCAGCGGCTCCACGATGATGTGCTCGGTGCGGTTGACGATGATCTCCGCCGTCTCGGCTTCGCCGATGCGCTGGTAGTGGAGGATGCCGCCCTCGGCCCGCAGGACGCGGAGCGCGCCGGTGCGGAAGGCTTCGCAGCTGTGGCGGAGCTGTGCCAGCTGGGCCAGCACCGGACGCAGCCGCTCCTCGTGGCTGTCCCAGCAGTAGAAGCCCCGGTTGAAGGGGTCACGGTAGCCCTGCATCCCGATCTCGTCGCCGTAGTAGAGGCAGGGGACGCCGGGCAGGGTGTAGATGATGGCATAGGCCATCCGCAGCCGGAGCATTCCTTCCTCGTAGGCGTCGCCGGTGACGCAGCGCCCGCTCTGCCATGCACGGCCCCGGCCATTGGCCGGTTCGTCGGCGATGACGGTCAGCGCCCGCTCGGTGTCGTGGGTGGAGAGGAAATTCAGGGCCGTGTCGAGGGCCGGGGCGGGGTAGTGCTCACAGAGGGTGAGGATGTCGGTCATGGTCTGCCCGGCGTCCCGGCCGCAGACGAAGCCGAGAACGGCGTTCTTGAAGGGGTAGTTCATCACGCTGTCGAGGCCTTTGCCCAGCAGGTAGGTGCGGCGCTTGTCGAAACCGAATTTGGTGGTGGCGTCCTCCCAGACCTCACCCAGCAGGAACTTGTCCGGGCTGACCCGCTTGACGGCGGTGCGCACTTTTTCGATGAAGGAGTCGGGCAGCTCGTCGGCCACATCCAGACGGAAGCCTGCCGCGCCCCGGCGCAGCCATGTGTCGATGACGCCGCCCTCGCCGGTAATAAATTCGACGTAGGAGGGCGTTTCCTCGTTGACCTCGGGCAGGGTCTCGAAGCCCCACCAGCTGCGGTAGCCGCCCTTATACTTGGGGTCAAAGTCGTACCAGCTGCGGTAGGGGGAACTGGGGTCGCGGTAAGCGCCGCCCTCGCCGTAGCGGCCCTCCCGGTTGAAATAGCGGCTGTCCGAGCCGGTGTGGCTGAAGACGCCATCCAGCACGATGCCGATGCCGTACTTTTTGGCCTCGGCGCAGAGGGCCACGAAGTCCTCGTTAGTGCCCAGAAGGGGGTCTACGTTGAGATAGTCGGCGGTGTTGTACCGGTGGTTGGAGTGGGCCTCAAAGATGGGGTTGAGGTAGAGGTAGTCCACTCCCATCTTCCGCAGGTAGGGCAGCTTCATCTGGATGCCCTTGAGGTCGCCGCCGAAATAGTCCTCGTTCAGGTGGCCGCCCACCTCGTTGGGCTGCCAGAAGGGTTCAGCGTGCTTGTCGGCCTGATAAAGCCGGTCGGGGAAGGGCATGGGCTTGTTCTCCACACCCTCGCAGAAGCGGTCGGGGAAGATCTGGTAGAACACCTTGCCCTTGATGGGGGCGGGCGTCTCAAAATCGGCCTCGTAGACCGTGATCTGCCAGCTCTCGCCCTCCTGCCAGCTCACGACGCCGCAGTTGTCCGGCCCGCGGACGATGCGGCGGAAGTCGGTGTAGAGGTCGAAATAGTAGAAGTAGAGGCCCACATCGTTGAGGGCGACGTCCACCGAAAAGTGATTCTGATGGGGCGTCTGGCCGTCGAACTTCATCCGGTAGTGGACGGGCACGTCATACCGGCCCTCCTTCTGCAATACGAGATGAGGGTCAACATAGCCCAGCTCTTCCGGGATGCAGAGGGACAGATGCACGCTCTGACCGGCGCGTACCGCGCCGAAGGGCTGCTTGAAATAGGGGTCGAAGCTATTGAACAGACAAGGCAAAAAGAATCGTCCTTTCTCAAAAAAAGCCCCGGGCAGCGATGCCACGGGGTTTTGTTTTATGGCTTGAGTTAGAAGACCGCCGCAGGGCTTTCCCTGTAGGACGGATACTGAAATCGACTGCCAATGGCTCCCCCTTTGGGGGAGCTGGCAGCACGAAGTGCTGACTGAGAGGGCTTACTTCACAGCAGAAGCGTGCCAGATGTCGCGTGCGTAGTCCAGAACAGCACGGTCGGCGCTGAAGATGCCGCTGTTGGCGATGTTCTTCAGGCTCATCTTAGCCCAATGCTCACGGTCGGCGTACAGGCGCTGCAGGTCGGCCTGTGCACGGCGGTAATCCTTGAAGTCGGCCATGACCATGTAGGGGTCGCTGCTGCGCAGGTTCTCGGTGACTTCGTGGAAATTCTCGCCGTTCCAGCCGCGCTCGAGGAAGTTCAGCGCAGCATTTGCGACGTCGTCGCCCGTGATGAAGGCGTTGGGGTGGTAGCCCACCTGCTTGAGGTTGTTGACCTCGGGCGTCAGCATACCAAAGATCAGCTCGTTCTCCTTGCCGGCAGCGTCTGCGATCTCGACGTTTGCGCCGTCCAGAGTGCCCAGCGTGATGGCGCCGTTCAGCATGAACTTCATGTTGCCGGTACCGGAGGCCTCAGTGCCAGCCAGAGAGATCTGCTCAGAGACCTCAGCGGCGGGCATCAGATGCTCGCTCAGGGAGACGCAGTACTCTTCCAGATAGACCACGCGCAGCTTGTCGCGGACGGCGGGGTCGTTGTTGATGAGGTCACCCAGCTTGCAGATCATGCGGATCATCTGCTTGGCCATATAGTAGCCGGGGGCAGCCTTTGCGCCGAAGATATAGGTCTTGGGGATGAAGTCGGCGTTGGGGTTCTCCTTCAGGTACAGGTACTGAGCGGCGATGTTCAGTGCATTCAGGTGCTGGCGCTTGTACTCGTGCATCCGCTTGACCTGACAGTCGAAGATGGAGTTGGGGTCGATGGACTGACCGGTGCTCTTCTCGAGGTAAGCGGCAAAGTTCTTCTTGTTGTCCAGCTTGATCTCGTTCAGGCGCTTGAGGACGGTCTTGTCCTCGGCGAACTTGTTCAGCTTGGACAGGTCGGAGGCGTCGTGCTTGTAGCCGGTGCCGACGGTCTCATCCAGCAGCTTGCACAGCTCGGGGTTAGAGGCCAGCAGCCAGCGGCGGTAAGCGATGCCGTTGGTCACGTTCTTGAAGGCCTGCGGCTTATACAGGTAATAATCGTGGAAGACGCTCTGCTTGATGATCTCGCTGTGCAGCTTGGAGACGCCGTTGATGCTGTTGGCGGTGTAGGCGCAGATGTTGGCCATGCGCACCTGATTGTCGCCGATGAGGGCCATATAGTTGATCTTGCCCTGATCGCCGGGGAAGGCTGCTTCCAGCTTCTCGCGGGCGCGGCGGTCCATCTCGGTCACGATCTGGTAGATGCGGGGCAGGGTCATCTTGAAGATGTCCACATTCCACTTCTCCAGAGCCTCGGCCATGACGGTGTGGTTGGTGTAGGAGAAGACCTTCTGGCAGATGTCAAAGGCCTTGTCCCAGCCGAAGCCGCACTCGTCCAACAGGATGCGCATCATCTCGGGGATGGCGAGGGTCGGGTGGGTGTCGTTCAGCTGGATGGCCACCTTGTCGGGCAGGTTCTCGAGAGTGCCGTAGGTGGACAGGTGGTTCTGGACGATGTCGCCGATGGAGGCAGCAGACAGGAAGTACTGCTGACGCAGGCGGAGGATCTTGCCCTCGACGTGGTTGTCGTTGGGGTACAGCACCTTGGAGATCAGCTCGGCGCTGGCGTTCTTGCTCATCGCGGTGTTGTAGTTGCCCAGAGAGAAGCTGGACATATCGAAGTCGGGTGCCTTGGCCTGCCACAGGCGGAGCTTGGCCACGCCCTTGCCGTCGTAGCCCTGAACATACATATCAGAGGGGATGGCCATGACGCTGTTGTAGTTGGTGTGCTGGATATAGTGGAAGCCGTGGTCCCAGTTCTCGTGGATCTCGCCGTCGAAGCGGATCTCCACAGCCTGATCGGGGTGGCTCTTCAGCCAGACCTGACCGCCGGGCAGCCAGTTGTCGGCGCGCTCCTGCTGCCAGCCGTCCACGATCTTCTGCTTGAAGATGCCGTACTCGTACAGGATGGAGTAGCCGGTGCCGCAGATGCCGGTGGTGGCCATGCCGTCGAGGTAGCAGGCAGCCAGACGGCCCAGACCGCCGTTGCCCAGACCGGCGTCCGGCTCTTCCTCATAGATGCTGTCCAGACTGATGTCAGCCTCGGCCAAAGCCTTCTGGGCGGCCTCGTTCAGGCCCAGATTGAACAGGCTCATCTTGAGGCTGCGGCCCATCAGGAACTCCATGCACAGGTAGTAGACCTGCTTGGAGCCGGTGCCGATGGCCTTGGACTGGAACTTCTTATGGTTCTCGCTCATCATCTGGCGGCAGATGAGGGCCAGAGCGCGATAGATCTGCTGATGAGATGCAACGCTCAGGTCCACACCATACTCACTGGTGAGCTTGTCCTGAAGAATTTTTGCAAATTCTTTTGTAGTCATAAATGAACTCCTATCCGCACGAATGCTTAAATTTTTTGAATTAGTACGGTGACAGGGCATTTCTCCTCTATTCCCTCGCCCCATGCATAACCATATGCCACTGATATTATAATCGCTTCAGGTGTGGATTGCAAGAAAAAGAGACCATTTTTGCCGTATCTGACATTTTTTTGGCAATGTTTCTGATAAATATGCCAAAAATTCAAAAATAGCACTTTTTCTCGCGCACTATTTATATTATAATAAAGGGAGATAAGGGCCGCGTTTGCCCCGGAATGCGCCGGTTCGGGCGGGTAATTCGGGGACAAACTCCGCCAATAATGAAAAAGCCGCAGCAGAATGCTTCCGCAGGGGGTCAAAACTACGTCCGGGAATCCCGGAAATGACTGGAACCGACCGGAAATGACCGGCCCGGCGGGGCGTGTGCCGCGCAAAGTGAGGACAACATGGTAAACAAAGTGAGAGTGACCATTGCAGGCGCACCTTACGCCATTGCAACGACCGATACCGAGAACTACATCACCGCGCTGGCCAAGAAGCTGGATGACGACATCACAAAGCTGCTGGACGGCAACGCCAATCTTTCTGTGACCAAGGCGGCGGTGTTCTGCGCCATGGACTATCTGGACGAGTACCGCAAGAGTGCAGGCAGCGCCGAGAATATGCGCAGCCAGATCCAGGACTACATCGCCGACGCCGCGAAAGCAAAGCTGACCTCCGACAAGGTCAAGGCGGAGAATGAGGTGCTCAAACGGGAGAACGCTGCCCTGCGGGAGCAGCTGACGAAGCTCCAGAAGTGAGCGGTATATCATTATAATATAGGTATAAAAGGAGAGCTATGTCAAAGATCGAGATCCTTGCCCCGGTGGGCAGCGAAGAAATGCTCCGTGCGGCGGTGTTCAGCGGCGCGGATGCGGTATATCTGGGCTTTTCCGGCTTCAACGCCCGCACCGGTGCGGGCAATTTTGACGCCGACAGCCTGAAGGAGGCCGTCCGCTTCTGCCACGCCCGGGGCGTGGCGGTCCATGTGGCCCTCAACACCACCGTCTACGGTGGTGAGCTGAACGGGCTGGCCGACGCAGTGCGCGCGGTAGCCGCCAGCGGTGCGGATGCCGTCATCTGCCAAGACCTTGCAGTGGCGAAGCTCATCGGGGACATCGCGCCTCAGCTGCCTCGCCACGGCTCCACCCAGATGAGCGTCCATACGCTGCAGGGCGCGCTGGAACTGAAAGAGCTGGGCTTTGACCGGGTGGTGCTGGCCCGTGAGCTGAGCCTGCCCGAGGTGGAGCACATCACCAAGAACTGCGGCATCGAGACGGAGTGCTTCGTCCACGGTGCCCTCTGTATGTGCGTCAGCGGCCAGTGCTATATGTCGGCCTTTCTGGGTGGACGAAGCGGCAACCGCGGCTCCTGCGCCGGACCCTGCCGCCTGCCCTTCGAGGCCAACGCCCTGCCGGAGGGCAAGCCGGGCCGGCTGCATCACCTGTCCCTCAAGGACAACTCCGTCATCGACAAGCTGGACAAGCTGCAGGCCATCGGCGTGGCTTCGGCGAAGATCGAAGGCCGTCTGCGGACGCCGGAGTATGTTGCGGCTGCCGTCAGCGCCTGTCTGGCGGGCCGCGAGGGCCGCGCCTACGACCGGGACCTGCTGAAGAATGCCTTCAGCCGCTCCGGCTTCACCTCCGGTTATCTGGACGGAAAGATCGATGGCACGATGTTCGGCGTCCGCAGTGAGGCCGACGCCGAGCTGACCAAGAAGACCCTGCCCGCCCTGCGGGAGCTGTACCGCCGGGAGCGCTCCCGCGTGCCGGTGGAGATGAAGATCGAGATCGAGGAGGGCGGCGAGAAGCTGACCGTCACCGACGGCACCAACAAGGCCTTCGCCTACGGTGACGCCGAGCCGCAGCCCGCCCGCACCGACCCCACCGAGAGCCTGAGCCGCAGCCTGAGCAAGACTGGCGGCACCCCTTTCGCGGCGGAGAAGATCGATGTGGAGATGGACGGCGGGCCGTGGTTCGTGCCGGGCAGCGCCGTCAACGAGCTGCGCCGTGAGGCGCTGGATGCCCTGCTGAAAAAGCGGGAGACCCTGCGCCCGTGGCCGGTGAACGAGGTGGAGCTTCCGCCTCTGCCCCTGCGCACCCTGCCGCCCCATCGCACCCTCCGCGCCCGATTCGAGCGCTGGGAGCAGGTGCCGGAACAGGCCCTGAGCGGAGTGGAGTACCTCATCCTGCCCATCGGGCAAGCCGACCGCGTCCCCCGCGAGTGGCGGGAAAAGACATTGCTGGAGCTGCCCCGGGTCATGTTCGGTGCACTGGAGGAGGACACCGCCCGCCGCATCGCGGCCACGCAGGATGCGGGCTTTGCGGGCTATGAGGTGAGCAACATTGCCCACCTGCGGCTCTGCCGGGGTCTGCCCATGACCGGCGGCTTCGGCCTCAATGTCACCAACAACCTCGCGGCCCAGTATTATGCCGACCTCGGCCTTGGCTCGGTGCTCATCCTGCCCGAGGTGAAGGACAGCGACATCAGCACCATCGCACCCACCCACGAGGGCAGACCTGTCCCCACCGGCGTCATCACCTACGGTCATATGCCGCTGATGGTCACCCGCGCCTGCCCGCTGCAAAATATCCACGACTGCGCCCACTGCGACAAGACCGGCCTGCTCACCGACCGCAAGGCGAAGAAGTTCCCGGTGCGGTGCGGGCTGGGCGTCCGTACTATTTATAATCCGGTGCCCATCTATATGGGCGACAAGCCCGGTGCGCTGACCGTGGACTACGGCGTGGCCTACTTCACGCTGGAAAGCAGGGAGGAGGCTGCTGCCATCCTCGACAGCATCCGACAGCACGCGCCCTTCGAGGGAGAGTTCACGAGAGGACTCTATTTCAAGGGAACGAATTAAAGAGGTATACTATGGAACCCATTACTGTAAAATACAAAGTGTTAGACTCCCGGGCCAAGGTGCCCGCCTACGCCACCTCCGGCTCTGCCGCCGCCGACCTGTGCGCCGTGCTGGATGAGCCGCTGACCGTCCGGCCCATGCAGCGGGTGCTGGTGCCCACCGGCCTTGCCATCGAGCTGCCCGGCGCACACGCGGTGGCGCTGGTCTATGCCCGCAGCGGCCTGTCCATCAAGCACGGCCTTTGCATGGCCAACGGTGTCGGCGTCGTGGACAGCGACTACCGCGGCGAGCTGAAGGTGCCGATGGTCAATCTGGGGGCGGAGGCCTATACCATCCAGCCCGGGGAGCGGGTGGCCCAGCTCTGCATCGCACCCGTGTATACAGCGGCTTTCGCGCAGGCCGACGCGCTGGAGGAGACCTCCCGCGGTGAGGGCGGCTTCGGTTCGACGGGGAAATAAGAGGAGAACAGCATGGATCTGATCTTAGCCTCCGGCAGTCCGCGCCGGAAGGAGCTTCTGAGCTTATATACAACGAATTTCACCATCTGCGTGAGTGATTTCGACGAGAGCACCGTCACGGCGGACACCCCGGCCCAGTTGGTGGAAAAGCTGGCACGGGGCAAATGCCTCGCCGTGGCAAAAGACCATCCCGGCGCTGTGGTGCTGGGCTGTGATACCGTCGTGGACGTGGGCGGCGAAGTTTTCGGCAAGCCCCGCAGCACCGAGGATGCCAAGCGGATGCTCCGCGCCCTGTCCGGTGCCACCCACGAGGTGCACACCGGTGTCTGCGTGTCGGACGGCCTGCGCACCGAGAGCTTTGTGGACAGCTGCAAAGTGACCTTTTTCCCCATCCCGGAGGAGGAGATCGACGCCTATACGGCCACCAAGGAACCCTATGATAAGGCCGGCGCTTACGCCATTCAGGGCCGCGCCGCCCTCTGGCTCGACCGGCTGGAAGGGGATTACTACACCATCATGGGCCTGCCGGTCAGCCGGACGGCCCGCCTGCTGGGCCGATTCTGATGCGAGACGCAGAAAAATGAAAAAACTCGAAAAAGTTTGCGGAAATGCTTGAGAAAAGCGCGTCTTGCGGCTATAATAAATACGTGTTATTCTGCGATGGGCTGCCGACTGGTCTGGGAGGGCGGCTCTGCATTTTGGAATAGACCTTGGAAATTCGTAAGGAGAGATAGAGAATATGAGCTTGTTTTCAAAGGATGTTGGAATCGATCTCGGTACGGCCAATACCCTCGTTTACATGAAGGGCAAGGGCATCATCATGCGTGAGCCTTCCGTCGTAGCTGTGGACACCAAGAGCGACGAGGTGCGCTGCGTGGGTGCTGAGGCAAAGGCCGTCATCGGCCGCACCCCCGGCAGCATCGTGGCGGTCCGCCCCTTGAAGGACGGTGTCATCGCTGATTTTGACATCACCGCCAATATGCTGGAGACCTTTCTGAAGAAGGCCTGCGGCAACAGCATGTTCTCCCGCCCCCGGGTGGTCATCTGCATCCCGTCGGGCGTCACCGAGGTGGAGCGCCGCGCAGTGCGGGAAGCTGCCCTGAAGGCCGGTGCCCGTCAGGTGTCGGTCATCGAAGAGCCGATGGCAGCGGCCATCGGTGCCGGTCTGCCCATCAGCGAACCTACCGGCAGCATGATCGTGGACATCGGCGGCGGCACGGCAGAGATCGCCGTCATCTCTCTGGGCGGCATCGTGGCCTCCCGCAGCGTCCGGATGGCGGGCGATATGTTCGATCAGGCGATCATCGCCTTTATCAAGCGCAAGTATAATCTGCTCATCGGTGAGCGCACCGCCGAGCAGATCAAGATCGAGATCGGCTCTGCCTACCCGATGGAGTCCGAGATGACCCTCGAGATCAAGGGCCGCAACCTCGTGGACGGCCTGCCCAAGAATGTCATCGTCCACTCGGAGGATGTCCGTGAGGCCCTGTTGGAGTGTCTGGTCAAGATCACCAGCGCCATCAAGGAGACGCTGGAACGCACGCCGCCTGAGCTGAGCGCCGACATCATCGACCACGGCATCACCCTGACCGGCGGCGGCGCACTGCTGCGCGGCCTCGACAAGCTCATCGAGAGCGAGACCGGCATCGACGTCCATGTGGCCGAAGACCCGCTGGACTGTGTGGCCAAGGGCGCTGGCGCTGTGCTGGATCATGTGGACGTCCTGCATGATGTTCTGGATACCGACGGCGGTCATATGTAAGCTCTGGCTGTGCCATTTGCGGCGGCAGGCCGGGGAAAAGACCTTTGCGCTGCTGCGCCGCAGAAGATGAGACTTTGAGCGCGGATGGCACGGCTGTCCGCGCTTTTTTGCAGATTCGGAGGGGAGCCCGTCTTGAAGGATTTTTTTGACACATGGAAATTTAAGATACTCATCGCCATCGCGGTCTTCCTTGTGGGCATCATGGCCTATGCAGGCGCGAACGGCCGCCTCACCGCCGCCCCGCAGGAGCTGCTGAGCGTGGCGGTGGCCCCGTTCCAGCGGGCGGCGGCGAAGCTGAGCGGCGGGGTGGCCTCCCTGTGGGAGAACTACGCCGACATTGACGCCATTCTGGAAGAGAACAAGACCCTCACCGAGGAGAACGCCGCCCTCCGCGCCCAGATGGTGGACTACGACAAGCTCAAGGCGGAGAACGAGGCCTACAAGGCACTGACCAACATTCAGGAGCAGCACCCCGAGATGAGCTACACCTCCTCCTTCGTCATCGGCCGCGACCCGCTGGACTCCTTCTGGGGTTTCACGCTGGACCGGGGCACATTGGACGGTGTGGCCGTCAACGATGCGGTCATCAGCGACGAGGGCTATCTGCTGGGTGTGGTGCGGGAAGCAGACCTCACCAGCTGCAAGGTCATGACCATCCTGCACCCCAGCTTCAACGCCGCGGGCGTCGTGTCCCGCACCCGGGACAACGGCATCATCACCGGCAGCGCCGAATATGCCGCCGACGGCCTGTGCGTCCTGACCAACCTCGCCCGGAGCACGATGAGCAAGGCGGGGGACCAGATCATCACCACCGGTCTGGGCGGGGTGTTCCCGCCGGATGTGCTGGTGGGCGTCATCAAGGAGCTGACCCCCGAGGCCAGCGGCAAGTCCATGCTGGCAGTCATCAAGCCGGGCGCAGACCCCCGCACGGTGCGCCATGTGTTCATCATCACCAGCTACTGAGGAGGGTCGGAGATGGAATCTCGCCGCAAACGCAGCCGCAGCCAGATGCTGAAATGGGGCTGCTATATCCTCCTGCTGGTAGTCTGCACCGTAGTGCAGACCACGCCGGGGCTGTTCCAGTTCGGGGCTGCAAAGCCGCTCTGGCTGCTGCCGCTGGGTCTGGCTGTGTCCGCCCTTGAGGGCGAGTTCGCCGGGGCCATCTTCGGTGCGGTGTGCGGCCTGATGTGGGACTACACGGCCGGCCGCACGGTGGGGATGCTGGCGCTGGAGATGATGATCCTCTGCTTCGGGGTATCGGTCATCGTCCAGCTCTACCTGAAGGATACCCCTTCCAACTTCGTGCTGCTGGCTGTGGGGGGCGCACTGCTGGTGCTGGCCGCAGACTGGCTGTTTTTCTACTATATGCCGGGCTACGCAGGGGCAGCGGAGCGCTTCCTCTGGGCCGTGCTGCCGTCGGCCCTGCTCACAGCCCCGGGGAGCTGGCTGCTCCACCGCGCCGTCCAACGCATCAGCGCGGAATTCAAGATCGATAACGGCGTGGTGTGATGCCAGACTCCGCCGGAAGGAGAACGGATGAATCAAGACGAACACAAGATCATGGTGCGCCGGATGGCTGCGCTCATCGCCGTAGCCTCGGTGCTCATCGCGGTGTATGTGCTGCGGCTGATCTTTCTGCAGCTGGTCAACGGGGAGAGCTTCAAGGCGCAGGCGACCAACACCACCGACTACAACTTTACCGTCACCGCCGCCCGCGGCGACATCGTGGACAGCGCCGGACGCCGCATCGCAGCCAGCACCACCAGCTACAATGTGGTATTGAGCAAGTTGCTGATGGGAGACGAAGACCTCGACACCATGCTCCAGAAGGTCGTAGACCTGCTGGAAGCCCACGGTGAGAGCTGGAACGACTCGCTCCTCATCGGAGAGCCGGATGCGGCGGGGCACTACAGCTTCACCGCGCAGGCCGACAGCACCAGCGACCAGAAGGCCCTTGCGGTCATGAAGGACTCGCTGGGCTTGCAGCAGTACGCCACCGCCGACGACGTGATGGAAAAGCAGCTGGAGGATTACAATCTGGAAAATAACTCACTCCATTGGCACAGAGTGATGTGAGGGATC
>NZ_DAWCVJ010000037.1:0-24728 GCF_052358865.1 Faecalibacterium sp. | reverse complement strand
CGTGCCCAAGATAGTTAGCTGGAAACGGCTTGTGAAAATAGGTAGTCGCCGACTTTTGTATGGCCCGTTGGTCAAGCGGTTAAGACAGAGGCCTCTCACGCCTTTAACATCGGTTCGATTCCGGTACGGGTCACCATATGCACCTCTAGCTCAGTTGGTAGAGCAACTGACTCTTAATCAGTGGGCCCAGGGTTCGAGTCCCTGGAGGTGCACCAGATATTGAACGTCAAATCGTAAGATTTGGCGTTCTTTTTTGTTATGTAACCCCGAAAAATCGGGGATTGCACGGTCAATGCACGGTTTTTGCACGGTCGTAGTTTTCGCCAGCAGATTTTGCAAGGGGCGAAATTGCTTGAAAATGCGTGTCGGATTTTGCATCAGGTCAGCAGAGCCAGACGGAGCTGCGCCTTTACTTCGGGGTCTGCATTCTTCAAAAGTTCCAGCAGAGCAGTCATGGAGATAGTCGGTTCGCCTGCGGCGGGTACAGCCTGCGGGCTGGGGCTTTCCTGTTTAGCATAGAACCCTTCCTCAAATTTCCTGCCCAGCTCTACACGGGAGGACTGCTGGATATGGGCGTAGGTGTTCACCAGCATATCTGCCGTGGCGTGTCCTGTGGTGCCCTGAACGGCTTTCACATCGCCGCCGGAGATCATCAGCTGATAGGTTGCACTAGAGTGCCGCAGACCGTGGAACACGATACGCGGGAACTCCGGGTGTGCATCCTGCCATTTCAGGAACTTTTTGCGGATGAGTACCGGCTCCACCGCCAGACCGTTGGGCAGACGGAACAGCATTCCGCTGTCGTGGTAGCGTGTCGGATCTTTCATCTCGTCTGATGCCAGCTGACTTAGCCACTTCTTCAATTCCTCTTTCAGTGCGGAGGTCATGAAGATGGTGCGGCAGGAGGATGCCGTTTTGGTGCTTTTCAGGATAAGGGAAGTGGTACTGCGTTCCAGCTTGTCCGGGAATACCTTGATGATGCAACCATCGTCCACCTGATTCAAGGCTTCTTTTCGCACCCGCTGCATGGACTTGTTGATGCGAAACGTTCCGATGCCATCTGCGGCATCAAAATCGAGATCTTCCGGGGTCAGACCTACGATCTCGCCCTCTCGCAGTGCGCCCACCAGTGTGAGGTGGACTGCCAGATGCAGGATGGGGTCCTCCATGCTGTCCAGAGCCGCCCGCATCTCCTCTACCGTCCAGATGGTACGTTCCTGCGTGGACTTCTTGGGGCTGTCCACGGGAACAGGGCTTTTGACAAGGATGCCCCACTCTACGGCATACTGGAAGGCTGTACCCAGCAGCCGATGAACCTCGTGGATCGTCGTGCCGGAAAGGAACCGCTGCTTCTGCTTTTCAGTCAGTTTCTGCTTCTTGCCCTCAATATACGAACCGCAGGGTGTTTTGCTCAGGGTCGTGTAGAGGTTTTCCATGTGGTAGGGCTTGAGTTTTTGCATCTCCATGCTGCCGATATAGGGGATAATAAGGTTCTGGATGGTGGAAAGGTTGGATTCGTAGGTTTTGGGTGCCCACTTGTGCTTGCTGCACTGCTTGGGCAGCCAATCCATGAGGAACTCTGCTACCGTCACCGAGGACGGGATCAGAAAAGTGCCAGCCGCCAGTTCGTGCTCAATTTGCTTCTTTCGGTTCGTTGCCTCCTCTTTTGTAGGAAAACTTTCCCATTTGTCGCAGCTCTTGCCGTGTTCATCTTCGTAGGTGTAGCGGACGCTATAAGAGTTGCCGCGTTTTGTAATATATGCCATACTGTTGCCTCCTTATCAAGCTGCCCGGTTGAGCCACGCATCGAAGCTGTCCTTCGGGACACGGATGCTTCCGCCTACCCGCAGAACACGGAATTCGGTGGTGCTGTTGCACAGGTTGTAAGCAGAGCGCAGGCTGATGGCCAGCATTCGCGCGATCTCTTCCACCGTGTACACCAGTTTCGTGGTTGCCGGGCTGTCAGTTGGAGACTTGACGGCATTGGTTTGAGTGACCACTTCCATTGTAGTGGGATTCGAGTCCTTTTGCAAGAACTTATTCGTATAATTTTCAGATTTCACAGTTTCGGTCATGTCAGGCCGATTCAAATTCATAGGCAGACCTCCAATTCCTTGTAGCCGGGTGACTTTTGCACCCGGCAATTTTTGTTTTCCAATGTTTTCAGTTTATCCGATCAAGCGTTTCATGCGTTCCAACTTTTCCTGCGCAGTTTCCTTGCGGAAACTTACACCGATACAGGAGATTGGGACGCATATTTCCAGCAGGCGGTCATAGATGCGGGCATGAGGGGTATCCTGTGGGTGGCGTATCTCGTCCAGCGTCAAGTTGGTGGTGACGATCAGTGGTTTCCGGCTGCGGTATCGGCTGTCCACGATGCTGTAGATCTGTTCCAGTGCGTATTTGGTGCCACGCTCCATGCCGAAGTCGTCAATGATAAGCAGGGGATAGCGACAGAGCTTGTCCACAATATCATTTCGCCCGGAAAAGCTGCCGTTCAACTCGTTCAGGATTCGTGCAAAGTTTGTCATGCGCACAGGCACCTCCTGCTCCATCAGAGCGTTTGCAATGCACCCGGCAAGGAAACTCTTGCCGGTGCCTACGCCGCCCCAGAGGAGCAGCCCTAGGTTCTCTGAGCGCATGGCCTGCCACTGCTCTACATAGCGGTGTGCATGGTACATCTGCGGGCTGCGGCCATTGTCGTTTTCAAAGGTCCAGTCCAGCATTGCCGGGTCAGAAAACCCCTCAGCTTTCAGCCGCCGTACACGGTCAAGGTGTTTTTGCTGGTTGATAAGGGCTTCCTGCTTTTTTCTTTCCGTGCGCTGGCAGCTGCATTCGACAGGGTGTTTGTTCTTGCCCATCAGAGCGACGCCTTTTGCGAAGAACGCTTCCCTTGGCGTATGACATTTTCCGCAGTAAAGCAGACCGTCCTTGCCATAATAATCCTCGGTATTTTTGGGAATACTGGAAACGGACTGTTCCAAAATTTTTTCAATCGTCTTTATAGGCTTTCTCCTTCTTTGAATGTGTAGTCCGGGATGCCCGGTGTCGATTTTTGTTCTGTTTTCTGCCGCTTTGTCCAGATGCGCAGGGTGGCGGCATGGTCGGCGTACTTTCTGCCGGTGGACTGGATATAAGCTGAAAGCTGCTCGATCAGATCATCCAGCCCGGAAAAGTCGGATTTGAGCCGCTTATACTCTTTTTCCGTCAGAAAGACATTGCGATATTCTCCAAAGGTCAAATGAGCATCTGTTGTTTTTATCAGGTGGTTATCTTTCAGGTCGTTCTTATTACGTTGGTTAGGTGTGCATTTTTGCGCAATCATGTTGCTCATTTCTGCACAGTCATGCTCGGCATTTTTGCTTACTATGACAGTGCAATTTTGCGTAGTATGTGGAACCTTGAGCAGAATACGGCTGGGCTTGGAAAATCCACTGCGGATACGTTCCACGAGTTGTGCATTTTCTAGTTCAGTAAAAGAGCGTGTTATGCTGGAAATGCTGCATCCCAAATCTTTTGCAAGACTGGAAAGCGGATAGAGTACATAAATGCGACCCTGTGCATCGATCCAGTTGTTCTTTTGAGAAAGCGTTGCCCGGTCCAGCAGCAGGGTGTAGAGCAGCTTTGCTGTGTGGCTCAGGTCTGTATCCAGCAGAAAGCGGGCATAGGGTAGATATCGCGGTAAGGGCGTAGTGACAGTCAGGTAGTCGGAAATAGAATTCACCTCCAGCGTTTTATATCAAAAAATGGCGCAAAGGTTTGCACTCCTGCTCCGGGCAAGCTGACAGACAAAGATTTGTGAATTTCTGCCCGCAGCTCGCTCGGTTTTTTCAGTGGGCCATTTTGACCCACTGATTCCGTTACGGGTAAAAACAAGTGCCGGGTGGCGGCACCTGATTTTCAATGACCTTGATGCGTTACAGATGGAATCAGTTGGTCATTTTGGCCAACTGATTTTTACGGAGTGGGAGTGACGTGTTACAGATAAAACCGGAGTTATCAAAATGGGAACTCCGGTGGCTCTGCCACGGATGCAATCAAGTTATCATTTTGATAACTTGATTTTGATACGGCTACAATCAAGTTCCCGAAGTGGGAACTTGATTCGGCAGGAGTTGCAAATCAAGTTACGGAAAGCGTAACCTGATTTCAGATGACAGCCCAAATCCCCACTTTGGGGATTTGGGAGTGAGCAATTTAAGCATTACGGTTTTTTGGCACTTCCCAGAATGGGAAGTGCCACTTTACTGAACAAAAGCAAGCGTAGATAAGGAACTTGACAAACTTTATCAAGCTCCTCAAAGAGAAGCGTGAGCCGTTACTTTACGCTTGCGGTAGTCTTTCTGCCGACAGGCGTTGCTGCAATATCTGGCATCCGCCCGAATCGGCAAGAACTGCTCACCACAGCAAGGGCAGGTGTAGGCTCCGCGCTCAATGCGCTTTTTAAGACTTTTTCGCAAGTTCAGCATCCGGTGACCGCAGGTCTGGAAGCTGCAATATTTGCGGTTCCGGGTCTGGGTGTAGATGACCTTGCGGCAGCATTCACACTGGATTCTGTGCACACTGGGGTCACCGTCAATGAAATATTCCATCAGGGTGTCCTGATTTTCACGTTCCCATTGTTCTGTTGTCATAGGCATCCTCCTTTGGCTGTTACAGGTGTGTGGTGGATAATGAAAAGCATTATTTGCCCCAAATGTTACGGGTATATGGTGGTTATCAAAATGGTAACCACCACTTTCACACAATAAAGCGTTACGATTGTCTGGTTGGTGATCAAAATGATCACCAACTAAAATCTGTGTGTTATGGCTGGGTGGTAAGTGGACAATTTGTCTATTTACCACTTCCAAGTGGTGAATTACGGTTTTCGTAACCCACCACAGAGTGACCGTGTTACGGTAATTTGGTAAGTACTGAAAAGCAGCACTTACCAGATTTCACCGTGGCTTGACAAAATGTCAAGTCGAGGTTAAGCGTAACATGGATAGAATCAATGTGTTCAATTTGAACACATTGAACGAGCTGTAACGTAGAAGATGTTTCTGGTGAATGACGCTTTGTGTCATTCACCACATCAACTGGCCATTTTGACCAGTTGATATTGGGTGTGCCGTTCTCCCTGCATGGATTTCCTGCCCCCTTCCGGCGGCGTTTTCCGGCTCGCTCTTGCGAGGTCTTTGCCGGGTATCCCATGCAGACGGTCTTTCGATTTTCAAGGTGCGGTGCTGGATCTGGCAATAAAAAATCGCCACACAACAACCGAAACCTGACCATCCCTTCCGGGATGGCCTTGGTTCGGGTTCGTTATGTAGCGATAAGAAAGTCAAAAACTTGCTCCGGCTCCTTCAGGAGCCGAGCTGGAACTCTAAGTAAATATGTTATATTAAATTGTTGGAATAGACTACCACAAAAATCGAGCTGTGTCAACAAAAAGATTTGAAAATACGCCACTTTCGGCGGGTTGCAAGAAAAGGCGATGAAAACTTTGGCAAAAAGAGAGAGGGCTGGACGGTACCGGTCCCCTTGTGGGTCATAATGCCTTTAGAGGATAAGATGCACGGTCAGCGCAATTTTGTGCTGAATGTCGGGTTTGGGAGAAACCCAACAAGCGTTTTTGAATTCGGATTTGTAAAATCTGATTCAAAAATTGCGAGTTGGTACCGGCTTGCCCTGCTTGCTGCGGATGCAAACACGAAAATTTTCTAAGAAGAAAAATAACCGTCCGCTTCAAGTTGAACTTAAAAACGGACGGTCTTGACTACAAAATGATTTTCAAATTTGGAAAGCGCATTGAGAGGCTTCATAGTTGTTGCAAGCAATGCAGACGTATATACATCTGCTTATTTTGCTCTGCAAAATACTTGTTGGGAATTCCCAAACCCTTTCAGAACTGCACCGTTTTGGCGCAGGCTTTAAAAGAAACTCGTTCATATTTCTTTACGCCATTGATTGCACGAATTCAAAATGCTATAATTTTAAGAAAAGAAACAATGTTTTTGGTGTTTTCGCCCAATTGGTTGGAGAGGTATTGCAATGAATGCGGAAGTCAATGTAATGAGCGTGCTGATTCGGAAATTTCCTGATAAGAAAATCTTCTATGATGAGTATCAGGTGCTGAAAAGAGATGAGACGATTTGCCGAGAACTTTACAATTCTGCAGATCGGGATGGAATTGACACAGGCACAGAATGGAAAGGTCGCAAAGCATGGCTGGAGATGCAGGGCTTTGTGTTTTCAAATGTTGAGCGCGATATGGAGCGCGTGCCAATTCAATCTGATGAGTGCCATTTTGAGAAACTTGAGTCACTGGTTGAGTTTGCGTATAGCAAATGTGCGCTTTTGGGAGAAATTATTGTTCCAGAAGAACTGAGTGAAGCATTTAGTGAAAAGGGAAAAGAATTATTCAATCGCTTTTTAAGCGAAAATCGGCAGCAGAACCTGTTGAACCCGTACGAAAAGAAGTTGCTGGTCTTTCATATTGTTCAAACCATTCGAGACTGGAATGAAGATGAGGATGAATCTGATTTACAGTTCTGGAAACGGCTTTTCAGTTCATATCATGCGGCAAAACAATATCAGCAGACTTCTTATCTAAAATTGCGAAACTTAATTCGGCAGGTGCTAGAAGATAACCATTGCTATTTTGTTCCTACGGAAAACTCAAAACGCTACTATGTATCTATGATGACGCACGCATTGGCACCAAAGCGGAAAACGGTGGCATTGCTTCGATTGCTTTTTGGATTTTACGAAGACAGTCTTCAGTACCAGTACCGTCCAGATGATGATGTCGCTTTCGAAGTTTTTGTTAATTCACTTAAAGGACGTTGGAATGATAACATTCATGGAACAGAAGAAATTAGATCGGACGTTGTTAGTCCTGGTATAAAAACGTTGACCGAAAATCGGAAACAGTATATGATCAAGCTGTGCAATACACTGCTTGGAAAAATCGATTCGCTTATTGCTGGTGATTCTTCTGAACTGTATCCGAGCCTTTTCTACTGGGATAAATTGATTGTAGACTGGTACAATGATCAGGCACCTTATGAACGCGCACAACAAAGGCGTATCCGGGCTGGAAGTGCCAATGAATTTGTTGCGCTTCGCAAGAATCAGATTCAAATTCAATATGTCTTGGATCAGGAAAAACAGGTTGGAATTCAGATTCCCGCTATCCGATATGATCGGCAGTACAAAACAGCTCCTGTTGTTAAAGTTTACCACGAAGGTCAATTGATCGATGAACATATCAAATTGCGTCTGTATAGAGACGAGAACTTTCTCAGAAGCAGCAAGATGGTTTTGCCGCTTCTGCAATATCGTGATTACCTAAAAACAGATTTTTCGTTCCGGGTTGAAATTTGGACGGATGGCGAGCTTTATTATAGTACAGACCAAAAACTTAACTGCGATTGGATCTGCTTTAGTGAAAGTGGTAAGGTCAGTGATACATCAATCGAATCAGGATATTTGCTTTTGCCCTATAATAGTGATTTGGAGTGCGCAGATGACCAATTAGAGCGTGTTAATTATGATTTGGAACTTTACAGGGTCAACTTTTCCTGTACAGATCAGTTGCGTATAAACGGTATAGACCTCTTTTTCAAAGACGGAAAAGCGCAGAAGCTTCGTTGCAGTTTTTCTGCATCGGCAGTGCAGAACGCTAGCTATTTTAACGAGCAAGATGATGTGCCAATCATGATCTATGCTGCACCAACAAAAATGAGAATACAGTTTTCGGAGAAAAAGAAGTGGGAATCGTATAGACTGTATTTGGATGGTGTTATGGTATCAATCGAGCAATATGCTCAAACCGAGACCGTTCAAATAGAACTTTGCCCAGATGGGAAATTACACAAAATTGAACTTCAGGAATTGTTGTCCGAACGTATTGCATGCGAGAAAAAATATCTCTGCATTCCCGGCTTCTCAGTTGAAACGGATTATCCGATTTATTTGGATGAACCAAACTCAGTGCAGATTAACATTCCAGCAATTGGCATAGAAAATGTATCTTATCAATCCGAAGCAGGAAAACAAACGATTGAAATGCCGTATGAGAATGGCACCATTCGTTTCAGCATTCCGGTAGTGCGGAGTGAATTTATGGGTGAAAATATTTTTGCCCATAAAGAATGGAATTTGTGGTACGAGGATATTCCTCAAAATGCTGTTCTTCGAACTGCCACACCGGAAGGATGGTCTAGCAAGGTACGCTTAGGAAGCCAGCAACTTACATTTTCTTCAACCGAAAAAGGTTATGAAATCGGAAACTGCTTGAAAACCTATAATCATGAAGAACGTGAGGCTGTTTATTTGTTCCTTGACATTTTTAGAGATGGAACAATGGAAGCATATCGGTCTTACACACTTGCTAAAATTTGCTTTAAGGAACACTTTATAAAGCCGCCATTTGAAATTAGAGATGATGCATTGGTATGGTGTGCTGGAGAAAACTATATTGGAGAGCATGGAAAAGAAAAGTATCTATCCGCAGAGCTTTCCGTTGCAAACGATAATGTATGGACATATACTCTAAAAACAGAGCCGGAGTTTGTTGAGCCTCGGTTTGCTAAAAAGATTCCAGAAGGGGAATATCCGTACTCGGTTTATATTGAAAAGGCTGAGCAGAAAAAGTCTATCTTTGGAAGGAAAGAAGAAACCCAGAAGATCTTGATTGGAAATTATCGACTGACAATTGGTGAGCCGAACTCTTTTAGATTCAGAGATAAATGTTTGATATTATCGAGTGCACTCTGTTATGATCCAGAAAAGGGAAAAAGCGAAAAAATCTCTCTCAAAGAACACGCACTCAGAATAAGAGCACTGTGTTACCTTGGCGTTTCGGAATTACCTTATGAGAGTGAAAGCGCATACCCCTGTTACTGTGGAACGCTGGAATTTTATGATGGAAAGAGTGGCTTCTGGAGGGCGTTCAACACGGATTTGAATGACAGCATTTTTGAACCCATCAACCCAGTTAACATTTGGATCATTGGAGAAAAAGAATGTGTCCTGTATCCGCAAAATTATGATGATGCAAGTATCATCATTGATCCAAAGTATGGAAGTATTCGAAATAAACGTGAAAGTGCATTGAATCCAATGGATCGTAAACGTGGAAAATTGCCCGATAGTTTTAATTATACCGTGGAAGTGGAGTGATAATGATGTTCAATCCAATTGTAGCTTCGGAAAATATCAAAGAAAGTTTTGTCGATTATATTACGACTTCTTTCGATTTTCAGGACGAAACCTATGCACGAGAATTGCGTGAAGAACTAAATAAACCCGGCATGATTGCCAAAGGCCCTTATATTGAGTTGAGCGGTTCTTATGAAACGACAAAAAGCATTCATCAGCTGATTACAGAGGGCGTGGCATCGCCGCTGTTTGATCAACTGGAACCTTGCCCGGAAAAGGATAAGGAAATTCCCTTGGATAGACCTCTGTATGCACATCAGGTCAAAGCGTTAGAACGTGCAATGGAACACAAGAACCTTGTTGTTACAACTGGTACGGGTTCTGGTAAAACCGAGTGCTTCCTGATACCTATTGTCAACAGTCTGCTTCGAGAAATCGAGGCAGGCACGTTAAGCAATGCGGTTCGTGCCATTGTGATCTATCCTATGAACGCTTTGGCTAATGACCAAATCAAGCGTATGCGTGCGTTGCTGAAGGGGTATCCACAGATTCGGTTTGGATTATACAACGGTAATACGAAACATTCTGAAACGGAGGCTCGGAGTCAGTATCATAGGATGCATGGAGCGGATTCTAATCCTCTGGAAAATGAAGTGATTTCCCGTGAAGCAATGCAGAAAACGCCCCCGCATATTTTGATTACAAATTACTCAATGCTTGAGTATATGATGCTGCGTCCAAAAGATGATGCGGTTTTTTCTGGCGCACAGTTAAGATATATTGTTTTGGACGAGGCGCATATCTATAAAGGGGCAACTGGCATGGAAACTGCGCTTCTAATGCGTCGATTAAAAGCGCGTATCAGTGCGCCCAAAAACGTGCAGTATATTTTAACAAGTGCAACTCTTGGCGATAAGGAGTCCAATGGTGATATTATAGCGTTTGCTGAACGGCTTTGTGGAGAAAGGTTTGAAGCGGATAATATTATCCGCTCGATTGAGCGCAATCCGGAAATGAAATCCTTAGATGATTTTCCAATGGAACCATTTCATATGATTGCCTCAAATCAATTTACTCCGGGCGAAATTCTAAGAAATTATGATATGGACTATGCATTGGATGCATCCGATGATGAAAAACTGTTTGAAGTATGCCTTCATAGCAAATTGTTTCACGAAATACGGGTGTTGATCCAGAAGAACGGTCCCATGACGGTTAACGCTCTTTATAATGCACTTTCAAAAGAAAATAATTTACAAGAACAGCGAGATTTGATTGATTTTATTGATGTGTGCTCGCGGGCGGAAAAAGATAAGGTTAGTTTGGTGAAAGTGCGCTACCACTTTTTCGTTCGGGCATTGGAAGGTGCTTATATTACACTGACTGATCCAAAAGAGCTTTTTTTACAGCGTAAAAAAACGCTGACCGTGAATGATCAAGATATTGCTGTTTTTGAGTGTGCAATTTGCAGCCATTGCGGACGCACAGCCGTTGTTGGAAAAACTCAGGGAGACAGGAATGAACAATTTCTGCAACAGGTTAGTCAGTGGGAAAAAGGACAAGAATACTATATTCTGAAGGAAAATGAATCCGAAAATCTTTCGGATGAAGATGAGGAAGAATCTGATGAACAGATGGCGGGGGAAAACGACTATGCGCTCTGCCCGATTTGTGCACGAATTGCTCCGGTTGCGAATGTGCAGTTGGAGGGATTATGTGAGCACGATAGTTCCAAATATTTGTATGTGACAAAATGCGAAAATCCGAAAAACGCTGACACAGGTTCAGTAAAATGCCTTGCATGTGGTTTTGGACGACTGCGGAAATTTTATCTTGGTAGTGAAGCGGCTACAGCAGTTCTTGGTACAGAACTTTATGAGCAGCTTCCGGAAAAAGAACAACGAGTGATTGAGCCTGAAAAGAGGGCGGCGTCTTCTGGGATTTTTGGAAAAAAGCAAATGCAAACGACCCAAATGGTTGCTAAGGCAAGACAATTTCTCTGCTTCTCAGATAGTCGCAGTGAAGCGGCATTCTTTGCTTGTTATATGGAAAAATCGTATGATGAGTTTTTGCGCCGCCGTGGCATTTGGCATGTTGCGGACGAGATGAAAGCAGAAGGCAGAACTTGTATTCAGGTGAAGGATTTTGTCAGAAGATTGGCAAGCTATTTTGAAAGCTGTGATAGCTTTAGAACATGGGATGCAAAGCCTGAAGAATCCTTCGCTGATGTTTGCATAAGAAATGCATGGATTGCCGTCTTGAATGAGATGTTCAATGCTCGGCGTTCAAGCAGTCTGGCATCAATGGGAGTATTGTCGTTTGAATTTGCGAAGAATGATGATGAAGATATGCTGAATTCGGTAGGTGAAACCTACAATGCTTCTCCGGTCGACATAAAACAATTGTTGAATCTAATTGTTCTTGATGCCGTATACAGTGGAGCACTGACAGCGAAGGAAGCTCATCTGACACAGGCAGATAGAGAGTATATTTTCTTTACCCCTGTTGAAAAAACACTGAAACTGGTAAAAACAGCTGAAGACTCCGGGAAAAGTCAAATTATAGGGTGGGCAGCGCGGCAGCGTAGCAATGGAAACTACTATTATAGTGCAAGGTTGGAACGCACCAAGAGTATTCTAAATGTTTCGGCAGAGGATGCAAATGTCTTTCTGGAAGCTTATTGGTGTGAGATCTTAGGGAATAATCGAGAGGATGATTATGCTTTTGATGCGGCAGATTTCCGAATTCGGTTGAACGGAGATCCGAAACTACAGTTCTATCGGTGTAAAAAATGTGGTAAAGTCACGGCTCATAATTGCCAGAATCGGTGCGCCTCCGTTAAATGTTCTGGGATGTTGGAAGAATACGATCCTTCTGTTAAGCTGACAACGAACCACTATGCCAAATTGTATCAAAGTGAGCAAATGAAACCGCTTTATATTAAAGAACATACCGCACAGCTGTCCAGACAGCAGCAGACGGTGTATCAGGAGGCTTTTGTCAACAAAAAAATAAACGCACTCAGTTGTTCGACCACGTTTGAGATGGGTGTTGATGTGGGCTCACTGGAAACAGTTTACATGCGAGATGTTCCGCCAAGTCCTGCAAATTATGTTCAGCGCGCAGGCCGTGCGGGTCGTGCAAGACATTCTGCTGCATTTGTCCTGACGTATGCAAAACTTAGTTCTCACGATTTTACATTTTATCAGCATCCAACAGATATGATCAGCGGTAAAATTAAGGCCCCTATCTTTGAGATTGAAAACAAAAAGGTAGTCTATCGCCATATTTATGCAGTGGCTCTTGCTGATTTCTTTGCTGTTCACCCTGAAGTCTATAATCATAATAATGCTACGGTCTTCCTCAATGGTGATGGATATCAGAAATTGAAAGACTTTCTGACAAGAAAGCCATCGTATCTTTTGGAATTGCTTCAAAAATCTATACCGCAAGCATTGCATAATATCATGGGTATAGATACATGGGAATGGACAGAACACTTGATTGGGGAAAACGGTGTTCTTGAAATTGCGGTAACTGATTTCCAGAATACAGTCTTGGAATATCAGAAGCAACTTGACAGATTCCGCCGCTTGAAAGATGACAAAGGGGCCAGCGATTGCAGTTTTCAGCTTCGGGCGTATCGAATGGCAGATGAAGATCATGCTGGTCAGAGAAAAATCATTGATTTTTTGGTGCGCAGTAACGTTCTTCCTAAATATGGATTTCCCGTTGATACGGCTGAGATGATGACACAGCTTTCTACATCGGGTAATGATAATTCACTGCAACTTGTGCGTGATTTACAAATGGCAATTGCAGAGTATGCGCCCGGATCGCAAGTTATTGCTGATGGAAAAATGTATACAAGCCGCTATATCCGTAAACTGCCAAAGTCGACCAGCTGGGAAAATGGATTTTTCTGCCAGTGCCCGGATTGTCAACAACCTAATTTTACAAAACTCTTGTCCATTGCTGGAAAGGAGTGCGTTTCTTGCCATACACTTATCAAAAAACGAAATTGGCACAAGACCTTGGAGCCGCGGCTTGGCTTTATTGCAGAAAGTGATCCAAAGCCTGTGCCAATGAAACGCCCTGAACGTGAGTACAAATCGGATGATTATTATGTAGGTGACACCTCTTGCAATATAATCAACAAGCAGCTTTTTGAAAGTAATGGACAAAGGGTCGAAGTCGAATCTACTACAAATGATACATTAGTGGTTGTAGTTAGTACAGACTATATGATTTGTCCCATTTGTGGATATGCTACAGAAGGAAGCGCATTCTTTAAGATTCCACATCATACGGCAGCGGGCTATAAATGCAGTTTGAAAGAAAAGCCAAAGGAACAGTATTATTTGTCCCATGATTTCAAAACAGATGTAGTGAAACTGACATTTATGACACTTGCGGCGGGTGATTATACGCAAATGCTTTCTGTTATGTATGCTCTATTGGAAGGTGTATCACGCCAGTTAGGAATAGAGCGTACAGATATTAAAGGAACACTCTTTAGTGAAGATAAGGAGGGTTATCGTGTATTTTCGGTAATTCTTTATGACGCTGTAGCTGGTGGTGCAGGGCACGTTAGACGACTGGTTACCAATGATGGTAAGGTTTTAAATTCCGTCATAGAGAAGGCAATTGAGGTTTGTGATAGTTGCGATTGTGATGGCTCTTGTTATAAATGTCTGCGTAATTATTATAACCAGAAAATACATCATCTGTTGGATCGATCTGTTGCTGCAACCTTTTTGAAACAGTGGCGGAATTTGGCGGTTGCCACCAATACGGAATCTTCGGCAGATGTGCTTGATACGAATAATAGTGAACAGCGAGGATCCACCTGCCAAAAAGGAAGCCGTGCACTTATTATCCCGGAATACCCGGAAAATGAGTGGATGACATCTTCGGAAGCTCTTGCAGAATTGGCCGATCCGGGCAATGGATTGTCAGAGGAAACAAATGAAAAGCTTCAGAGAATCATCGACATGATAGCGGAAGATGATAAAAAGAATGCTTGCATGGATATTGAAATGCCGCTGAATAATGGGGAAGGTGTGCGCCCCGATGTTATTTGGCCGCAGCAAAAAGTTGCATTGTTTACCGAAGCAGGCCAGTATGAGCAATTGAGCGAGTATGATTGGACAAGTTTTTTATTGGATGAACATTTTGTGCCAGAAGAATTGCTTCAGTGCATCAACGAAAAGGAGTAAGGATAAATGGCAAGGATGATTCCCGAAATACCGCGCGAATTTGACCCTGCAAGTCACGAGGGTGCGGCTTTTCAAGCACTCAGCCGCCTGCCAGACGATTACTATGTGTTTCATTCTCTATCGCTGGTGACGATCAATCAGAGAAACTTTTTTAAGGAGCGTGAAATTGATTTCCTTGTAGTGAACCAGCAGAAGGGCATTTTGTGCATCGAGGTGAAAGCAGGCTCCGGGATTCACTACGAAAACGGCCAATGGTATTACACGAATGGAACACTGATGCCACACGATGGTCCGTATAAGCAGGCAGAGAGCGCTAAACATTATCTGATGTCAGCATTTGAGATGCAGCAGGATAATAATATTAGAAGCCTCAAGTCAAAGTGCAAATTCTTGCATGCGGTATGGTTTCTGGATATGCCAAGAAGTCGTTTTTCACAGTTGACACTGCCACTGGAAGCTGACCGGAGAATTACGCTTTGTGGAGATGATCTGGAGAACCCGACACCCGCGATCGAGCGAATTTTTAAGACAGAAGTCAGCAATGCAACGCAGCCATTGCTGGATGGCGAGTTCAGGCTACTGATGGAAAAGTTCTTCGCACCAAGGTTTGACCTGATCCCAACACCTAAATATCAGAATCAGCGGATGCTGGAAGGATTCAATAAGCTTTTGGCAGAGCAAACACGGATTCTGGATTTTCTGGAGGAACAGCCTACGGCTGTCATCAACGGAGCTGCGGGAACAGGGAAAACCATGATAGCCGTAGAAAAGGCACGGAGAAATAGTGTTGCCGGGGAAAAGGTTTTGTTCCTGTGCTATAATCGTCTTTTGCGAGATAACCTTGATCAGACGCATAAGCATTCTGAAGATGCAAGCTATAATGAGCAGTTCGGAAATGTAGATTTCTATACGATCAGTGGTTTGGCGCAGAAGTATGCCGGCTCTTATGATGATTGGGAGGGACTGGAAGAATGGCTTTATAAAGAAGGCTTCCCATATAAACACGTCATTATTGATGAAGGACAGGATTTTGCACTTCTTCCGTCAAAGGAAGAAGGCGATAGAAACGTTGAAATCATTGATGAACTGCGTGAGGCGGCTTTGCAGTCTGGTGGAACATTTTACCTTTTCTACGACCGAAACCAAGCAATTCAAGGTGAACGTAATCGGACATACGAGTTGCCGAGTTACATTGCGGATAGTGATTGCAGATTGACACTTTATCAGAATTGTCGAAATACCAGTGCGATTTCCCAGACTTCCTTAACACCGCTTCAGCTTCCGCAGAAACGGTGGAGCGGCTCTAAAGTAATAGATCCTTGGTCTGTTCGGGTGGAGAAACCTGTATTTCATTTGCTGGATGATGAATCGTTGATTGTGGAGACGGTCAATAAAGTGCTGGACGACCTTCAGGCAAAGGATGTAACGGATATTGTTTTATTGACAGTTGGCACGATGGCTTATACTGCGCTCCGCGATGGACTGGAATCGCTTGATGAAGGTGCAGACAAGTACTGGTACTATTGTTACAAACGTAAGCGTTATCGCATGACAACTGCACAACGCTTCAAGGGGCTAGAAGCAACAGCGATCATTATGGTGGATTTGAAACCCGATTCGTTTGCCGGAAAGAATGGTATGGTTTTTTATGTTGGTGCATCGCGGGCAAAGCTGTTTCTGGATTTTGTGGCAGTTATCCCGGAAGGCGAGTATAAGAATGTCATCCAGTCGGTGAAGGAAACGGAGCCGGTCAATAAATCCGCAAAAAGACTGAGAAATGTTATCCAAGATTTATTCCATGCGAGGGTCGAGGATACACGGTTGTCGTCTATTTCAGAAATGAATCCTTAATAATAATCCGGCGCTCCAAGAAGTGCAAGTGCGCTTCTTGGAGTGCCGGATACGTTGGAAAATAAAATGGAGCAGGGTGACGGTCAATCTTCCAGTCTGCTGTGTTCGCAGTCAAGCGAGAGGTAATGTTCGATCTCCCCACCCAGTACAAGCTGTGCGTACTCCAAGGGCTTATTGTAGAGCAGCCAGTCCAGTTCTGCACGCTGTGCCGGGGTGTTGCCGTATTCGTCCTCCACGGCGATGCAGTCGATGGCAAGGGTAGTGCCATCCTCGAACCGGGCTTCCACCCGGTTGGTGTCCATGTTGTAGCGGCAGGAAAGCAATTTCATCATAGTAGTATCCTCCTAGACTTGATTTTGATGTGCGGCCACTCAAACCAATGCCGTCAAGCCGGTGGGGGGATAGAGCGATTTTGTTTGTCGGAGAGTAGGTGCACGGTTTCTGCACGGATTTTGCACGGTTTCAAACCGTGCAGAGGGGACTTCTCGGTGCAAAATCCGACAAAGGATGCAGAAATTACCGGGTGAAAAATCACGTTGTTTTGATTAAAAATTACGATGACTCGAAACTTCCATGAAATGAGGCGAACCGGCGGCTTGCTCTCTTAATCAGTGGGCCCAGGGTTCGAGTCCCTGGAGGTGCACCACAACAACAAAATCCGAACTTTTTTCCGATAGGAGAAGGGTTCGGATTTTTTGTGTTCTTCGGAAAACAGAACGAATCCCTTGCTTCCATCGAAAAACGTCCTAGACCTTATCATAAGAAAGCACGACAGACCACTGTAAGAGTGCCGTAAGGCAGAGAGGAGAGAGCCTGCAAGTTCAACATGGATACCGGCTGCGTGGAGCTGCTGCTCCGGGATGGGAGAATGATCTCCATTGACTGCACTGGGGTCGAGGATGAATTGGACGTGACCATGGCGCAGAGGACGGAATTGGACTACCTCATCTACAATGACCCACTGGGCTATGCCGATTTGATTCTGAACGGAGACCTGGAGAAATATTTGAAGAATGTAGCTGGAGGTCATGGACTAAAATCATAAGATAAATCAATAAACACCCAAAACGGAGACCTTTTATAAGGTGCTCCGTTTTTTAGGTTGCGTAACGGCGATTTTAATCTTGCACTGCACTGGAAAGAATGCTATACTAGGTAAGTTGAAGCTAACTGTGGTATATTTGACCGGATTCAGGAGATCGCGAAAGAAGATGGAACTCAAACAGCTAGAGTATTTTACCATTGTATGTGAAAAAGGAAGCTTCAGCCAAGCGGCAGAATGTCTTTATACATCACAGCCCAATGTCAGCAAGGTGATTTCCTCGCTGGAAAAGGAGCTGGGGAGAAAATTGGTGGAGCGGAGCAGCCGAGGGCTGCGAATCACGCCCTACGGTGAGACCGTGCGCGATTATGCAAAAGTCATTCTGAAACACGCTTCTCTGATCAGCTCGATGGCGACGCACCACAATGGCAAAAAATTCACGTTGGCAACTTACCCCAGCAATATGATCACGAATCTTCTGGTGGATTTTTATCGGCACTGGGGCAGAGAATACATTGTCGAGCATCAGGAGGGCAGTGTCGAAGAGGTCAGCAACTGGGTGGCCAGCGGGCAGACGGAAATCGGTATCGTCTATATTGCACAGCGTCAACTGGCGGCGTTCCGGCATATCCTTGGACATAAGAATTTGGAATTTGAACCGCTCGATGTAAAAGAAGCCTGTGTCTATGTGGGTCCCAATCACCCATATTACGAGAGAGACTGCGTGGATTTCTCGGAGCTGTCCAGCTTGCGCTTCATAGGGGCGGTACGGGACTACTTTTCTATGGAGCATCATCTGGACCGGGTCTCATTGGGTGCTATCAGCACCAAAGATTTGAATTATTCCATTTACTCGAATAGCGACCATATGACCATCAATGCGCTGATGCAGACCGACCTGTGCAGCCTTGGCATCAATTTTATGCACCAGCCGTATAAACACTATGACATTAAGAATCTGAAAATCAACGGATGTGAGCCGTTTTTACTGATTGGGATCGTCCGGCCAGAGGGTGATGAACTAAGCGAAGCAGCACAATGGTTTATTGAAAATTTCAAAAAGCTGCTCTGAGAAAAGGTTTGATCTGCCATAACAATTTGTTATGGAAAACCATGCCGATTTCATCACTGGTCAGGCGGGACAAACTGTGGTATCCTATGGGAGCGCCGCGCAGCAAGCGTGGGGCTCCTTTTTCGTTATAACTGATGTTTTTTGATACCACAGGAGGAAACACACTATGAAAATCTCTCGCAGAAACTTCTGCCTGCTGATGGCGGGTGCCTGCTGCACCGGCGTGCTGGCTGCCTGCGGCTCCAGCTCTTCGTCCGCTGCTTCGTCCAGCGCTGCATCCGCTTCCGCTGCGGCATCCGGGGAAGTCCGCGATGAGCTGATCTTTGTCAACTATCGTGATATTCGTGATCTGAACCCGCATCTGTATGCGGGCGAAATGTATGCCCAGAGCATCCTCTACGGTACATTGGTCAGCATTACGGCAGATGGCTATGAAGGCTGTCTGGCGGAAAGCTGGGACATCAGCGAGGATGGCTGTACCTACACCTTCCACATTCGTCCCAATGTTCTGTTCTCAGATGGCGAAAAGTGCGATGCAAATGCTATCCTTGCCAACTTCAACGCCATTCTGGAAAACCGCGAACGCCACACTTGGCTGGAAATGATGAACCTGCTGGTGGGTGTGTCGGCTCCTGATGAAAATACCTTCGTCATTGAGATGAGCGAGCCTTACTACCCCATGCTGACGGAGCTGGGCTGTATCCGTCCCTTTGCCATGATCTCCCCCAACTGCATGATCAACGGCAGCACGAAGGATGGCGTCAATGGCCACATTGGCACCGGTCCCTATGTGCTGACGGATTTCGTGACCGATGAATATGCGGTGTTTGAGCGGAACGAGAATTACTGGGGCGAAGCTCCGGCCATCCGCAAGATCACGGTCAAGGTCATTCCCGACAACCAGACCCGTATCATGGCTCTGGAATCCGGCGAGATCGACCTGATTTTCGGCAAGAACATGATCGATGCCGATGCTATCAGCCAGTATCTGGACAGCGACAGGTTCACGGTCGGTCTGTCTGACCCCACCTCTACCCGGCACATCGTTATGAACACCACCCATGAGATCCTGAGCGACCCGGCGGTTCGTAAGGCATTGCAGCACGCTACCGACCGTCAGACCATCTCTGATGGCATCTTCTACGGTCTGGAGCAGCCTGCGGATACGCTTTACGCCACCACGGTTCCCTACTGCAATGTTGGCCTGAAGCCGTATGAGTACAGCACGGAGACTGCGGCGCAGATCCTTGACGAAGCTGGATGGGTCCTTGGCAGCGACAAGATGCGCGCCAAGGATGGCAAGCAGCTTGCACTCGACCTGCTCTACAACAGCGACAGCGTGACGGAAAAGACCATCGCCGAGTATCTCCAGAGCGAGTACCTCAAGCTTGGCATTTCCATGACCATTCACGGCGAGGAAGAGCAGTCCTACCGCGATAACATGAAGGCTGGCAACTTCGATATGGTGTTCAATATCTGCTGGGGTATGCCGTATGACCCGCAGTCTTCGCTGGCTGCAATGCGTGCCCCGGTCTATGGCGACTATGCCGCTCAGCAGGGTCTTGAGGACAAGGCAGAAATTGACGAAGCCATTACCAAGATCCTGACCTCTACGGACGATGCCGAGCGTCAGGAGCTGTATAAGTCGGTTCTGACCAACCTGCACGAGGATGCAATGTATCTGCCGCTGACCTATGAGTGCAACAAGGCTCTGTACACCTCTGCTCTGCACGGTGTCCACTTTGGCACCGACCAGTATGATGTGCCCTTTGCGGATATGTATTTTGAATAAAAATTGACAGGGAAAGCCGCTTCGGGTATGGAGCGGCTTTTCTTGAAGAAAGGACTGCCCATGAAACGCTATGTTGTACGCAGACTGTTGATGGCGATTCCGCTGCTGCTGGCCATTTCGTTTGTCTGCTTCTGCTTTATCAATCTGATTCCGTCCAACCCGGCGGAGGTCGCGCTGCGCGTCCAGCAGACCCCCGTGATCACGGAGGAGATCATTGCTGCGATGGAAGAGCAGCTTGGTCTGAATAAACCCTTCTTTGTCCGTTATTTTGACTGGGTGCTGGGCTGTCTCCACGGTGACTTTGGCATCAGCTATGTCAACCCGAAACGCACCGTGGCGGGCGAGCTGCTGCGCTGCCTGCCTGCGACCCTTCAGCTGGCAGGAACTTCTTTTGTCATTGTGGCGGTGCTCAGCATCCCCATTGGCTTCCTCTGTGCAGTTTATAAGGACGGCTGGTTTGATAAAATTATGCGCGGACTGGTCTTTGTGACGACTGCCATGCCTGCCTACTGGGTGGGTCTGCTGCTGATGTGGGGCATTGGTGTTAAATTGAACTGGCTTCCCACCAATGGCAACGGAACATGGCGGCATCTGATCTTGCCGTCCTTCACGGTGGCATTGAGCTATATTTCGACGTATATCCGTCTGATCCGCAACAATATGCTGGAAAACATGAAACAGGACTATGTGCTTTACGCCAATGTGCGCGGGCTGCCACAGAAGTCGATTCTGGTCAAGCACATTCTGAAAAACTCCATGCACACCTGCATCGTGGCGATGGGCATGAGCATCCCGCAGCTGATCTCCGGCACCATCGTGGTCGAAAATGTTTTTTCGTGGCCGGGACTTGGTACGCTCTGCATCAGTTCCATCTTCAATCGGGATTACCCGGTCATCCAGACCTATGTCCTGCTGATCGGGGTACTGTTTGTCCTGTTCAATCTGCTGTTTGATATTTTGCAGACCGTCTCTGACCCCCGTCTGCGCAAGGAGGACTGACCATGAAAGAACGATTCTTCCGCAACCGCACGGCAGTGTTTACCGTTGTGTTTGTGCTGCTGGTGGGTCTTGTAGGTGTTCTGGCTCCTGTCATTGCGCCCAACGACCCCTATGAGACCAATATCCTGAACAAATTTGCATCCTACAGCCTGCAATATCCGCTGGGCACAGACCAGCTTGGCCGCTGTGTTCTTTCCCGCATGATCTATGGCATCCGTCCTACCCTCGGCCTTGCCCTGCTGACCATGTTCGGCACCATCAGTCTGGGTGCCATTCTTGGCATCATGGCGGGTTATTTCCGGGGCATCGTAGAAGAAGTTATCATGCGTGTGGTGGATGTGATGCTCTCTTTTCCCAGCCAGATCATGGTGTTCGCTGTGGTGGCACTGCTGGGTGTCAGCGTCCAGAACGTCATTATTGCAAATGTTTTCATCAAGTGGGCGTGGTATGCCCGCATGATCCGCACGGGCGTAATGCAGTACTGCGACCGGAACTTTGTCCAGTTTTCCCGCTGCGTGGGAATGCCGGAGCGGTTCATCCTGTTTCGTCATCTGCTGCCCTCCATTACCTCCGATTTGGTGGTTCTGGCTTCGCTGGATGTAGGCTGGGCGATCATCAACATTTCCACGCTGTCGTTCTTGGGACTGGGCGTGCAGGCTCCCACGCCGGAATGGGGCGCAATGCTCAATGAGGCAAAAAATGTGATGACGTCGAACCCGGTGCAGATGATCGCTCCCGGTATCGCCATTGTGGTGCTGGTCTGTGTGTTCAACCTGATGGGCGATGCTCTGCGCGATGTGCTGGACCCCAAGGAGGTGCAGAAATGAACCCTGTTTTTGAATTGAACGATCTGCACGTTTCTTTGCAGAGCCACCATAAGGAAATCGAATTGGTGCGCGGGGTGTCCTTCGCAGTTGCTCCCGGCGAGTGCCTCGGCATTCTGGGAGAAAGCGGTTCCGGCAAGTCTATGTCGATGAAAGCGGCGATGGGCCTGCTGGACCACAGCTTCCATGTCAAGGGCAGTGCACAGTTTCAGGGGGAAGAGCTTCTGGGCAAGAGTGCCGAGGAACTGCGCCGTCTGCGCGGTGGGAAAGTTGGCATCATTCTTCAGAACCCAATGACCTGTTTTGACCCGCTGTACCGCATTGGGCAACAGATCGCTGAGACATTTTCGGCGCATAATAACTGGACAGCAGAGGAAATTCATAACCGCTCACTGGAACTGCTGGAAAAAATGCGCATCCGAAACCCGGAGGAAGTGCTGGAGAAATATCCGCATCAGCTTTCCGGTGGTATGCTCCAGCGCATCATGATCGGCATTGCAACAGCCATGAAACCAGCTCTTCTGATTGCAGACGAGCCAACCACGGCCATTGATGCCATCACCCAGTATGAAATTCTCAATGAACTTCTGCATATCAAAGAAAATCATAACACGGCCATGATCTTCATTTCGCATGACCTGAACGCCATTTCTCGCGTGGCAGACCGTATCGTGGTGCTGAATCACGGAGCGGTGGTAGACCGCGGCGATTTCCAGCATATCCTGCATCATGCACAAGACCCCTATACGAAACTGCTGGTGGAGAAGCGCGCGGATGTTATGCGTCGGTACACCGCTGTTTTGAATGGCAAAAAGGAGACTGCCCATGCTTGAACTCAAAAACATCAATGTAAGCTTCCGCAGTGAGCGGCAGGATAAAATTTTTGGCCATACCCGGCAGCAGGTGTTGTTTGATGTGTCACTTACCGTAAAAGAGGGCACCTGTCTCGGCATTCTGGGTGAAAGCGGTTCCGGCAAATCTACGATGGGCCGTGTGCTCTGCGGACTGCTCAAACCGGACAGTGGCGAAGCCGTTCTGGATGGCGTTTCGGTCTACGCTTCCCGTGCCGGACGGCGAAATCTGCAAAACAAACTCAGTATCGTGTTTCAGGATTACACAACCTCCGCAAATCCCCGGTTCCGCATTCGGGATATTATTGGGGAAGGGCTGACCGTACAGGAACGCAGAGAGGGCAAAAAACTGGATCGGAAAGCAGAAACGAGCCGTTTGCTGGAACTGGTCGGTCTGCCTGCCGATTTTGCAGACCGATTCCCCCATGAACTTTCCGGCGGACAGCTGCAGCGTGTCTGCATCGCCCGTGCGGTGGCCTGCAAGCCGGAGATCATTCTGTTTGATGAAGCGATCTCCTCGCTGGATGCGCACACGCAGGTACAGGTCATGGACTTGCTGCGGGAACTGAAAGACCGCCTTGGTTTGACGTACATCTTTATCACCCATGACCTGACCTCCATTACCTATCTTTGTGATGATGTGTTGTTCCTGTATCAGGGCCGGGTAACAGAGAATCTGCCGGTAGAGCGCATCAGTGAAACGAAGGACGAGTATGCCCGTAAGCTGCTGGAATCCATTGTCGTCTTTGATACGGAGGAATCGGCATGACGCTGTGCGGCTTTGAAATCGCCCCCGGCGAAAAACGGCAGGTGAAACTGCCTGTTCCCGGCGGTGCACCGCTGGAAGCATGGCTGCTGTGCGGGGCGCACCCCGGAAAGACGCTGGTGGTCACAGCTGGGGTGCATGGCTGTGAGTATGTCGGCATTCTGGCTCTGCAAAAATTAGTAGAAACGCTGGACTGTGCCACTCTTTTTGGACAGGTCATTTTGCTGCCGCTGGTCAATTCCAAAGGATTTTTTGCAGGGGTAAAACAGCTGAATCCGGCAGATGGCAGGAATCTGAACCGGGAATTTCCCGGCAAGGAGGATGGAACGGAAACACAGCGGATGGCATGGACAATCGAAAAACTCCTTTACCCGGAAGCGGATTTTCTTCTGGATCTTCACGGCGGAGACTGGAATGAAGAACTGGCCCCGTTGGTATTCTTTCCCTGTGGAGCCGGGCAAAAATTGGAGCGGGAGACCCGCAGGGCGGCACAGGCTCTTTCGGTTTCCATGCGGGTCTGTTCAACAGCCCGAAATGGATTGTACAGCTGGGCAGCACAAAAAGGAATCCCTGCTTTGCTGTTGGAGCGAGGCGGAAATGGCCGCTGGACTTCCGAAGAGGTGGAAGCAGATTGCGAAGATGTACTCCGTCTGATGAACCATCTTGGAATAAGAAAAGGAGAGTTCGATGCCGTTCCGCAAACAGAGATTGCAAAAGCCGTCTACGAAGAAGCTCTGGCAGATGGATACTGGTTTCCGCAAGTCTGTGCTGGGCAGGAAGTATTAAAGGATGCACTGCTGGGCAGGTGGAAAAGCTCCGATGGGACGCAGAACTGCGAAGTCCGTGCAAGATTTGCAGGGCGGGTTTTGTATGAGACCACTGCACTGGGCGTTCGCAGAAATGACCCGCTCGTTGCATATGGAACAGCATGAGTTTCCATAAAAACAAAAACAGGGTGCGCCCCTGAATAGGACGCACCCTGCCATCGCAATTCACAATTTGATTTGTTGGCAACAACCGTGAATTGCATATCGCAAATACGTTGTTGAGAATTGCACTGCTTGAAAAACTTGCGATTAAATCCGCATACGACAGCGATATGTACAACAGGGCGTTCCCCGTAGCAGAGTTCCCATAAAACAGTATTTGCAAAAGTTCCCTA
>NZ_DAWCVJ010000036.1:0-25267 GCF_052358865.1 Faecalibacterium sp. | reverse complement strand
ACCGCCACCCCGTGCAGCTCCCCCAACGGGGATTTGTTCTTGAAGTTGTCCTCGCCCTCGCCGGTGGTGAAGATCTCGAGGGGGTCGCCGCGGCGGATGCGCTGGGTGCGGCGGATCTCCTTCGGGATGACCACCCGGCCCAGCTCATCGATGCGGCGGACGATTCCGGTTGCTTTCATCTGGTGTACCTTCCTTCCCATTCTTTGCTTTCAGATGCGGTACAGTTATTATGTGGAAACGAGAGGGAAATATACACCTGCCCGCCCTCTGTTTGCCAAACCGAAGCGGCTATGATACAATGAACTCATCTCAGAAGCTGGTTTGCTTCTGAACACAGCATCTTGGAAAGGATGGACAGAGGATGCAGCATATCCTTGTTTTAGGCGGCGGCGCAGCGGGTCTGGCCGCTGCGCTGGCGGCAGCGCAGACCGCCAAGGGCAGCGCCCGCATCACCGTACTGGACAGAAACGCAAAGGTGGGCAAAAAGCTTCTGGCCACTGGCAACGGGCGCTGCAACCTCGACAACCGGGACATCTCGCCCGAGCGGTATTTCACCAGCAGCCCCAAGGCCCTGCGCCGCCTGCTGGACGCCGTGAACGAGGCCGCGCCGCTGGCGTGGTTCGAGGGCCTCGGCCTCTACCCCCGCACCGACGAGACCGGGCGGGTGTACCCCTACTCCAATCAGGCGGCAGACGTGCTGGCCCTGCTGGAACACCATCTGGCCGCGCTTGGCGTCGAGCTTCGCACCGGCTGCACCGTCCGGAGCCTGAGCCAGAGCCGGGGCGGCTACGACCTCCAGTTCGAGACGGAATCGGGCCGCGAAAGCCTGCGGGCCGATGCCGTCATCTGCGCCATGGGCGGCGAAGCCGGGCCGCAATTTGGCACCGACGGCTTCGGCACCCGGTTCGCCGCCCAGTGCGGCGGGCGGATGGCCCCCCTCTACCCTTGCCTGACGGCCTTACAGTGCGCCCACCCCCGCAAGTCGCTGGCCGGCATCCGGGCCAAGGGCTGCGCCAGCCTGTTGGACGGCACCGATGGCCGGGTGCTTGCCCGGGAAATGGGCGAGGTGCAGTTCACCGATTACGGACTCTCCGGCATCTGCATCATGCAGCTGTCGGGCCTGCTGGCCCCGGGCCGCGGCCCGAAGCAGCCCGTCATAGCCCTCGACCTCTTCCCCGCCCTGAGCGAAGCGGAGCTGTCCGCCCTCTTCGCCCGGCGGGCCGGGCTTCTGGGCGGCGCAGCGGAGTTCTGGCTGGGGCTTCTGCCCGCAAAGCTGGGCCGCGCCCTCTGGGCCGACGCCGGGCTGCCCGAAGACGCCCGCGCCCTGCCTGCTTCGGCGTGGCCGAAGCTCGCCGCCGCGGCCAAGTGCTGGCGGTTCGAGGGGCTGACCCCCTGCGGCTGGAAGCAGGCCCAGACGACCGGCGGCGGACTGCTGCTAGACGAGGTGGAGGACGACTTCCAGTTCAAGGGCTGTCCGGGCCTTTACTTCGTGGGCGAGACGCTGGACTGCGCGGGCAGCTGCGGCGGCTACAACCTCCACTGGGCCTTCGGCAGCGGCATCCTCGCCGGTCGGTCGGCGGCGAAGCGCCGCCCCGCCCCTGCCCCCCGGAAAAAGAGAAAGACCTGAAGCAGCACAAGACCCCGGAGGGCATTTCTCCGGGGTCTTGTTTTCTGCGTTATTCGTTCGCCGCTTTCTCCAGCTCTGCGGCCTCGGCGGCAGCTTCCGCCTCTTCTTCCTTCTGATACTCCGCAAAGGCCGACCACATCGGCTCGATGTCCTCGCCCCGGACGCGGCGGGCGAAGTAGTTCTTGGTGATGTCCACCACAGTGCCGGACAGCGCCAGCACGCCGATGAGGTTCGGGATCATCATCAGGCCGTTGAAGGTGTCGGAGAGGTCCCACGCAAGGCCCAGCTTCATGGTCGCACCCACGACGGTCATCCCCACAAAGACGACCTTGTAGATACGGCTGCCTGCCGTGCCGAAGAGGTACTCGACGGCCTTAGTGCCGTAATGGCTCCAGCCGAGGGTGGTGGAGTAGGCAAACAGCAGGATGGACACCGCGATGAACTTGGGGCCGAAGCTGCCGAACGCTGCCGTGAAGGCCTGCCCCACCAGTGCATTGTCCTGCACTCCCGCAAGGACAGCGCCGCTCTCGAGGTCTACCACGCCGGTGGTCAGGATGACGAGGGCCGTCAGGGTGCAGACCACGATGGTATCGGCAAAGACCTCGAACACGCCCCACATTCCCTGATGCACCGGTTCTTTGACGTTGGAGGCCGAGTTGACCATGACCGCAGAGCCGAGTCCGGCTTCGTTGGAGAACGCGCCCCGCTTGAAGCCCCATGTGATGGTCTGGCTGATGCCGTAGCCCAGCGCGCCGCCGCCTGCGGCGTTCAGATTGAATGCGCCCCGGAAGATCGCCGCCAGCGCCGCCGGGATATTGCCTGCGTGCATGACCACGATGATGAACGCGCCCGCGATGTAGAACAGGGCCATCAGGGGCACCAGCTTCTCGGTGACAGCGGCCACCCGCTTGAGTCCGCCGATGACGATGAGGGCTGTGACCACCATCAGCGCAAGGCCGGTGGCGAGGTAGGGCAGATGGAACGCGGCGTTCATGTTGCCCGCGATGGAGTTGATCTGGCTCATGTTGCCGATGCCGAAGGAGGCAAGGATGCAGAAGCAGGCGAACAGGACGGCCAGCACCCTGCCCACCGTCTTACAGCCGGGCTTTGCGCCCAGACCGTCGGTAAGGTAGTACATCGCGCCGCCGGACCACTCGCCCTTCTCGTTCTTGCGGCGGTAGTAGACGCCCAGCACGTTCTCGGCGAAGCTGGTCATCATGCCCAGCAGCGCCATGACCCACATCCAGAAGATGGCCCCCGGGCCTCCCGAGACGATGGCCGTGGCCACGCCCACGATGTTGCCGGTGCCGATGGTGCCCGCCAGCGCCGTGCACATGCTCTGGAACTGGCTGATGGCCATGTCCTCCTTGCTGGTGTGGGCGGTGACGTCCTTATTGGTAAAGATGGCGCCGATGGTGTGCCGGAGCCAGTAGCCCATCCTCCGGAACTGGAAAAAACCGGTGCGGATGCTGAGCCAGAGGCCGGTGCAGAACAGCAGCGCCAGACCGAACGGCCCCCAGACGAAGCCGTTGACCACGTTGTTGATCCGCGTGACGATGTCTACCATAGGAATCCTCCTCCAAATATCCCAAACAAAATGCGGGCAGAACCTCTTTTCCAAAGGCTCTGCCCGCAAAAAACGCAGCGTATGACTCCGCGCAGGATATGCTTCCTGCACAAAAGACGTTTGCTCTGTCCTTCTGCCTGAGAGATCGGCCCATTCGGCCTTACACCTTCGGCACCCGCTTTCTGCGGGCTTCTCCAGAGTGCGGCACACCCGGCGCACCGGGCGGCACATCTTGTGATTTCGTTCTCCCTTTATGCACAGCTGTGCACAGTAGAAAAACTTTATCATATTTTCGGCTTCTTGGCAAGCCTTTCACCGCATTTTACGCTCCGGTTTCATCTTTTATTCCGGAAGGTGAATTTTATTTTGGTATGACTTTCTCTTGTCTTTATCGGTCGATGGGCGGCACATCGTCGGGGCTGCCCAGCGCGTCCAGCCACTCCTCAGCCTTCAGCTGGGGCGGCAGGTGGGGCACCGGCTCACCGTCCGGGTCGTCATCGGGCGGGGGCACGAGGTCTTCCGGGCCTTCCGCGCCCTCAAAGCCGTGGGCGAGGCCGTCCGGGCTGGCGTCGCCGTCACGGCGGGCGGTTTCGCAGCAGTCCAGCCCCTCGTAGGCACTGGCGGGGCCGAGGTCGAGCCAGAAGTCCTCCCGCTCTTCCTTGCTGGGGGTATCATCGAATTTCATAGCGTTTCCCTCCTTTTCTGCATAAAGCTTCCCCCGCCCGGCCATGCTTTATGCAGTTTTTTGCAGGGAGGCAGAGGAATGAACGCAAAAGGTTGGAGGCCCTTCTGGGCCGCGCTACTGGCAGGGCTGCTGGTGCTGGTGCCTCTGGTGGGCGGGACCATCCTGCTCACCCGCCGCACTCTGCGGACAAAGCTGGCCTCCCGCCCTCAGAGCGGCGTGGCCATCCGACAGCCCAAGGAGGAAAACCGCCTGAGCCTGCTGGTCTGCACCGCCCCCACCGAGACGACAGCCCCCGGCTTCCTGCTGCTCTACCTCAGCGCCAGCCAGAACTGCATCCATGCGCTGGCCCTGCCCGGGGAGCTGACCGTCCCCTTCGGGACGGACGAAGCCGCCCTCGCCGACTGCTACCGGGCGGCAGGCCCGGCCCGCTGCCGGGAAGCACTGCTCTCTGCCCTCGCCCTGCCTGAGGACACCCACTACCTCGCCCTTGCGCCCTCGGTCTTACAGGCCATCGCTGACCGGTACGGGGCGCTCCGGGTGGGCTTTTCGGGCGCGCTGACCGCCGACGAGCTGGCCCGCACCGGCTGCAGCGCCAATGTGCAGGCCCTCTCGGCCCGGGAGGCGGAAGCGCTGCTCAGCGGGATGGAGGGCGTCGTCCCTCCGGCCCACAAAGCAGCCGCCCGGGCGGCGGTGTGGGACGCCTTCTTCCGGCAGGAGCTGGAGCTTCTGCCCGCCACCCTGCCCGACGCCCTGCGCACCCACAGCCCGAGCCTGCTCACCGACCTGACGGCACAGGACCTGCTCATCTTAGAGGATACGCTGGAATTTCTCGCCGACCGCACAGCCTCCGTCCACGCCGAGGCGCTGCCCGGGGATTGGGATGCCGACGCCGGGCGTTACACCCTTACCGAGGACTCCCGCGCCGCCGTGCAGACCCTCTTCAACGTCTCTCCCACCGACGGACAGCTCTCATCCGCCAGCGAGCCATAGCCCAGCACCAGCGTGCCGACCGGAGCGGCTCCGCCGCCGGTGAGGTCGTAATCGCTCAGGAGGCTGAGCCGGACGCCCTCGGCCTCGGCGGCGGCCCGGAGGGCGTCATCCGGGGGCGGGTCCCGCAGCTCGGCCAGCAGATGCAGGCCGGTGTGCAGCCCCGTCAGATGCAGCTCCTCGGGCGCGAAGGCCTCCTGCAGCGCCGCCGTCAGGGCGTCCCGCCGGGCCTTGTAGGCCACCCGCTCCCGGGCCAAGTGGCGGGTGAAGTAGCCTCCGGTGATGAAGCGGGCCAGCGTCTGCTGCTCGAAGCGGCTCACGGTGCTGGAGTAGAGCCGATACTTCGCGTGCCACGCGGGCAGAAGCTGCTCGGGCAGCACCATATAGGCGATGCGGATGCTGGGCGCGAGGCTGCGGGAGCAGGTGGAGAGGTAGACCACCGGCCCGTCGGCCCCGGCCATCCCCTGCAGGCTGGGCAGCGGGCGGGTATCGAAGCGGAACTCGGAGTCGTAGTCGTCCTCGATGATATACCGCCGGCCCGGGCAGCGGGCGGCCCAGTGGAGCAGCTCGGCCCGGCGTCCGGCCGGCATGGTGACGCCTGTGGGGAACTGATGGCTGGGGGTGACGTAGCAGACCGCCGCGCCGGAGTCCGACAGCGCCCGGATGGAAAGTCCATCCTCGTCCACCGGCAGGCAGCAGCAGGCCACGCCGTTGTTTTCCAGCACCTGCTTTGCGCGGGGGTAGCCGGGATTCTCCACCGCCGCCGGCCCGGGCAGAAGCGGGGCCAGCAGCCCCAGCAGGTACTCAAGGCCCGCTCCCACGACGATCTGGTGCGCACCGCACCGGACGCCCCGGTACTCTTCGAGGTAGCCCGCCAGCGCCTGCCGCAGCGCAAGGTCGCCCTGCGCATCGCCGTGGGTCAGCAGCTCGGGCGACGAATACAGCAGCTCCTTTTGCAGCCGCGCCCACGTCCGGAAGGGGAACAGCCCCGGGTCCACGCCCCGGGTGGAGAGGTCATAGCAGATGGGCCGCTGTTTCGGTACAGCCTCAGCCTTCGGCGGCGCGGCGGGCGCGGCGCTCTCGGGCAGAGCCAGATACTCCTGTACATAAAAGCCGCTCCGCTCCCGCGCCTCCAGATAGCCCTCCGCTGCCAGCATCTGATAGGCCGCGTCCACCGTGTTCACCGAGACGGAAAGCTCTGCCGCCAGACGCCGCTTGCCGGGCATCCGTGTCCCCGCCGGGACAGCCCCCGTCCGCATCTCGGCGGCGAGGCTGCGGTAGAGCTGCTCATAAAGCGGCACATCAGATGCCGCGTCCAGCGCTGTCGTCAAATGGACCATAAAAAGCCCCTCCTTTTCAGCCAGTGTGCCAAACTGACCCCATAAAAAATCTTTGTTCTGGGTATTTGCACGGGGCCAGTTTTGCGTATAATAGGAGCATACCCGCAAGAACCAAAAAAGTCAATCGGTTTTGTGGGTTTTTCGTAAAATGGGAGGGAAAAATCATGTCTACCACTGCAATGTGGCTGCTTCTGGCAGTCGTTGTCATCGTGATCGTCTTTGCAAGTGTGCTCTACAAGCGCACCTTCACCGTCCACGAGCTGGCGCTCACCGGCGTCATGGCCGCTCTGAGCCTCGTGGCCTACTTATTCTTCCGGGTGCCCTTCTACGGCGGCTCCTCGTTCCATCTGGGCAATACCTTCACGGCCCTGACCGCCCTGCTGCTGGACGGCGTATCCGGCGGTCTGGCCGGTGCCATCGGTCTGGCTCTGGCCGACATCCTCGCCGGCGACCCGGGCTATGCCGTCACCACCTTCATCCTGAAGTTCCTCATCGGTATCACCTGCGGCGCAGTGGCCCACAAGGTCTTCAAGCTCCGCGAGTTGGATAAGCACGCCCCCGGCTACCTCGTCAAGGTGACCGCCGCCGCTGCCTCCGGCCTGCTGCTGAACGTCTTTACCGACCCGTTCCTCGGCTACTTCCGCAATGTATATATCTTCGGTCAGGATTACACCATCGCCAAGGCCCTGACCAAGATCACCGGCGGCGTCACCTTCGTCAACAGCGTGGCCTCCACCGTCTGCGTCGTTCTCCTCTATCTGGCCCTGTGCCCGGCGCTGGAGCGTGCGAACCTTCTGCCCAAGGCCGAGAAGAAGGCGGAAAACAAGTAACCAACTCCATCCCTGTCTGATGTACTCATAAAGCGAAAAAGGCATCTGCCCCTGCGGACAGATGCCTTTTTCGTTTATTTCTTTTCAAATACGAGGAACCGGAACGAGATGTCGGTGGTCAGCTCCGGCAGCGCCGCGAGGCGGGCTGCACCGTCCCGGGGCGTTTTCCAGTAGTAGGGCGTCATGGCGAAGAGGGCTTCCAGCTGCCCGGCCGGCACCGTGATGCGGCCGGACACTTCCCGCTCCCCGACGGCCTCAAAGCCCGGATATTCCACTTCCTGCACCGGATTTTTGTAGGGCTTTTCGTAGAGGACGGCCTTCATCTGGAAAAGGTGCTCCGGGCCGGGCACGGCGTAGATGAGCCGCCCGCCCGGGCGCAGCACCCGGAGGAACTCCTCCTGCGCGAAGGGCGAAAAGCAGTTGAGCAGGACATCGGCCCATCCCGTGCGCACCGGCTGATGGAAGCTGGACGCCACGGCGTACCGGGCCGAGGGCAGGGCCTTTGCGGCCAGACGCACCGCAGGCTTTGCGATGTCGAAGCCTGCCAGCTCCAGCGGACGGCCTGCCTCCCCGAACTGCCGGGCGATGCAGCGGTCATACCAGCCCTCGCCGCAGCCCGCGTCCAGCAGGCGGAGCGGCCCGTTTGCGGCGGGCTGGCCGTACATAAGGCACAGCTCCCCCAGCGCCTGCCCGAAGATGCCATAGTAGCCCGCGCTCAGGAACGCGCGGCGAGCGGCTACCATCTCTTTGCTGTCGCCAGGGGCTTTCGTGCGGGTGTTCTGCACCGGCAGCAGATGCCAGTAGCCCTCCTTGGCCCGGTCGAAGCTGTGGCCGGAGGGGCATTTCAGCGCATTCTCCCCGGCAAGCGGTGCGCCGCACAGCGGGCAGCACCACGGAGCGAATCCCTCTGCCATCACACTTCCTCGCTGTGGTCCTCGATGGGGGCCGTCGCGCCGCCGTGGGCGTTCATATACTCCTCAAAGCTGGTGAACTTCTGCTGCGGCGGGCGGCGGCTGATGAGCATAAGGCCCGGGTCTTCGTCTTTTCCCGGCGCGTTGCTGCGGCTGCGGCTGTTGTTCCGGCCGGGCTGCTCGGCTCTGGGGGCGCGGGGCGCACGGCCTGCGCTGCCCTGCTCGCTGCGGTCATTGCGGCGGCTGTTCCGGCCCTCGCTGCGGGCATTGTTCTGCTGGACAGGCTGGGCCGGGCGGGCGTTCCGCTCATTGCGGGGGCTGCGGCCTGCGCCATTGCGGCCATTGTTCTCGCCGCGCGGGGCGGGCTGGCGGCTCTGCATCGCGGTAGGGATGCTCTGGGCCGGGGCAGTGGGCGCGGCGGCGTTCTTTTTGGCGGTGCGGAGGGGGGTCGCCTCCGGAGCGCTCACAAAGTGGGGGTCGAATTTCGGCTGGGCGTTGCTGCCGCGGCCTGTGCCCTGTGCAGGGGCGCTGCCCTCGCGGCGGGGCCGGTTGTTATTGTTACGGCGGTTGTTGTCGCGTCCGCCGGGAGTGCGCTTGTTGTTCTCATCCATGAGCTGTTCCTCTTTTGCTTCGATTTTGGGGGCTTTCTGCTTTTTTGCCGCAGAAAGCTTGGCCGCGCCCTTTTTCTCAGGTGCAGCGGGCTTGGCGGCAGCTGCCGTCTTGGGGGCCTCGGCCTGCTCCGGGGCAGGCTGGTCGGCCTTGGGCTTGCGGCCCCGCACCGGCGGGGCGGCTTTTACGGGGGCGGGCACGCCGTCCCACGGATGGCCGGACACCACCGGGATCTTCCGGCGGTTGAGCTTCTCGATCCCGGCCAGATACTCCATCTCCTCGGGGGCACAGAAGCTCACAGCCGTGCCGTCTGCGCCTGCGCGGGCGGTGCGGCCGATGCGGTGGACGTAGGTCTCCGGCACCTCGGGCAGGTCGTAGTTGAACACATGGGAAAGCTCGCTGATGTCGATGCCCCGGGCGGCAATGTCCGTGGCCACCAGCACCTTGGTCTTGCCCTCCTTGAAGCCCTCCAGTGCGGCCACACGGGCGCTCTGGCTCTTATTGCCGTGGATGGCGGCGGCGGTGATGCCCTGCTTGGTGAGGTCGCGGGCGATCTTATCTGCGCCGTGCTTGGTGCGGCTGAACACCAGCGCGTTCTGCACCGGCGGCTCCAGATTCTTGATGAGCCAAGGGAGCAGGAGCTTCTTGTTGCCCTTCTCGACGAAATACAGGCTCTGGTCGATCCGCTCCACTGTGCTGGACACGGGATCCACCTTGACAAAGGCGGGGTCGTGGAGGATGCCTGCGGCCAGCTGCTCGATCTCTTTGGGCATCGTGGCGCTGAACATCAGGTTCTGGCGCTTTGCGGGCAGCTTTGCGATGACCTTCTTCACATCGTGCACAAAGCCCATGTCCAGCATCCGGTCGGCCTCATCCAGCACGAAGATCTCGATGTCGGCAAGGTCGATATAGCCCTGCCCGATGAGGTCGTTCAGCCGGCCCGGGCAGGCGATGAGGATGTCTACGCCCTTCTTGATGGCTTCTACCTGCGGGGTCTGGCCCACGCCGCCAAAAATGACGGTGCTGCGCAGCTTGAGATACTTTCCGTAGGCGGCGAAGCTCTCGCCGATCTGGAGCGCAAGCTCCCGAGTCGGGGTGAGGACGAGGGCGCGGATCGCGCCCTTTTTGCGGGGAGCTGCCCCGCTCAGGCGGTCGAGCATGGGCAGCGCAAAGGCAGCGGTCTTTCCGGTGCCGGTCTGGGCGCAGCCCATCAGGTCCCGCCCTTCCAGCACCGGCGGGATGGCCGAGGCCTGAATGGGCGAGGGGGTCTCATAGCCCGCCTCGCTTACAGCTTTGAGCAGGGGGGCGGACAGATTCAGTTCATTAAAAGTCATGGTACTCCTTGGTCATTCTTTGATCCTGCGGCACTCGATGTAATACCGCTTCTCCTCCGCATGGCCCATGCTGAAGGTCTTGCGGGGCAGCATGCCGCCCATCACGATGCCCTTGAACAGGTCGCTCTTCTCGAAGGGCGGCAGCAGGAAAGCCACGCCGCCCTGCTTGGTCAGGGCGCGGACAGCCGGCTCGTCGTGGACATAGTCCACCCGGGCCTCGCTGTGGCGGGCCATAAAATATTCGATAAATTCATCCACCGTGCCCACGGTCAGCGGGGCGACGGGGTCCTCAAAGCTGAGGACATTGGACACATGGGGGCCTGCCAGCGTGAACGCCTGCTGCTTCGAGTCGCCGAAGCAGATCCCAGCCATGTTGGCGTCGCTCCACGCGATGAGGGCCAGCAGCACCGCGCCGCAGTCCACGTTGAAGAGGACGCGGTGGATGGGTTCGATCTCGATGGCGGGCGAATGGACGTTGCACACCTCGGCCAGACACCAGCGGGCGGGGTGGTTCTCCCGCTCTTCCGGCGTCAGGGTGGGCTTCAGCTCCTCCCAGCAGGCCTTGGCCGCAGCCAGCGAATGGTTGCCGTCGCCCACGGCCAGTGTCAGGGGCGCTGCGCCCTTGGCCTGCGGATACTTGGCGTCGAAGGCCTCCTGACTGCCCAGCCCGGCCAGTGCGGCCTCGATCTGGGCCAGCAGGGCGGGGTCTTCCACGGCCCATCCGGCAATGTGGCCGCCGCCCTGCATCAGCTCGCCCTCATACAGCTTTTTCAGCGCACTCTTGTGCGCGCCGATCGGCTCGATGAGGGTGCAGCCGGGGTCGTCGGCCAGCATCATGACATGGGGCGTCTCCAGCGCCGCCCCCCGGCGCACGGTCATACGGGGCGGGATGCGCTCGGTGACGGTGCGCTCGCTGGGCCGGATGGCCGGGCGGCTGCCCTTCTCGTAGCTGTAGGCCTCAAGGTCGATCTTACCCACAAGGCCCTGCCGCACCCGTCCGCTCTGCTCGGTGCGTTCGACATAGACGAAGCCGTCCACGGCGCGGGTCAGCACATCCCGGCTGTAGGCGTCCATCGCGGCGTGGATGCGCTCCACGCGCTGGGCCACGTCCTTGTCCCCGAGGAAAACCTCCGGCAGGATGAGGCGCAGGGTGCTGGGGCAGCTGCCCACAGCAGCGTCTGCCCGCTCCCAGTAGGCACGGTCGCTGGTAAACTGGTCACAGGCCACACAGCCCCACTTTTCCAGAGGGATGTCCTCTCTAGGCAGAAGGATGTGGGCCGGGCCAAAGCAGGATGCAGGTTTCATGGTTACATTCCTCACTCTCTATACGATCACCGGCAGCGAAACAGGCCGTGTGATCTTCTTACCGGAACAGCCCCGCAGCGTCGTCCCAGAACACGGTGTGCTCCACGCCGGAGGCTGCCAGAGCGTCGCTCAGCGCATTGCGGGCGGCTTCGTCCATCGTCTGCTTGGCGGGCACCTCGACGACGAGATTCTTAACGCCCAGTGCATCGGCCTTGCCGCCCACGGTGGCAGCGCCGTCCGTCACCTGCGCCAGCGAGTAGCCGTACCACAAGGTAACGCTGCCGCTGAAGCGGGCGTCCCACACAGCGATGTCCGCCGCCAACTGGGCGCTGCGGTCGCGTCCGCCGGTGGAGCCGAAGTCCTGCTTGCCGTTCTGGGCCAGCGGGAACTGGACATTTTCCAGCAGGACATGGTCGAAGCCCATGCTCTGCACCTCGCCGATGAGGTCGCCGATGAACTGCACAGCCTCGTCGGAATAGGGGTTCAGCCACGGGTTGCCGCCGGCCGAAGCCTTATTGTCCAGCCAGAGGTATTCCTGCCCGGTGTAGCCGATGGCCATGCCGCGGTTGGCGCGGGCGGCGGCGGGGTCGCGGAAGGCAGCCAGCTTGGCCACCGGCACAAGACCGTTCTCCTTCAGCACCGAGGCGATGAGGGACGGGTCGAGGGATGCGCCCTCGATGCTGCCCGCCGCAGCGGGGAGGGCGGAGGGGTACAGGATCTGCCCGCTGCTGTCCTTCAGGGTCACGACGGCATACGCCGCACCCTGCCGGGCCAGCTCCTGCGCCGCTGCCCGCAGCGAAGCTTCATCCCGGGCCGCAGCGGTGTCCAGAACGCCCCAGCTGCCCTCAATGATGGCATTGGCGGGCGCCGCGGCGGCGGGTTCCGACGAAGCAGGCTGCGCCTCCGAGGAGGCCGCAGGCTCTGCCGCCGCCTCGGACGAAGCGGCCACGCTGGACGCTGCCGGCTCGGACGAGGCCGAGAGGTCGCGGTTGCGCACCACGGTATACCAGGTGTGGGTGGCCCAGTCCAGCACATGGGGCGCAGCCAGCCAGCCCACCACCAGCACCACGGCCACCAGCACCACGATGCCGACGACCTTCTTGGCCCACATACCGGGGCTGTAAAAACTGCGGTGATACCGCTTGACCTTTTTATACTTTGCCATGTTCGTCCCTTTCTCCTGCACTCCTTACAGGATCACCGAGTGGCCCGTAAAACCATAGATGGCCAGCGCCAGCACGCCGACATAGACCAGCGTGATGGGCAGGCCCCGGAACGCCTCCGGGATGGCCTCGCTGCGCAGACGGTGGTCGGCCTCCGTCACCAGCATGACGGCCAGCAGGTAGCCGAGGCCGCTGCCGAGGCCGAAGCCCATGCTCTGCTCCAGCGTAAAGCTCTGGGTGCGCTCCACCAGCACCGTGCCCAGCACACCGCTGTTGACTGCGGCAGCAGGCAGGATGCGGAGCAGCTGGCCGCCGTGGCGTCTGCCCCGCGCTGCCCAGAGCACAAGGAATTCAAACAGGCTCACCACCGCCACGCAGGCCAGATAGACCAGCGGGCGGAGCTGGGCGAAGTTGGGCTGGGCGGCCGCGAAGCCGCCTGCATAGAAAGCCAGCGGAGCCACCAGCACCTGCGTCACGCAGAGCAGCAGGGCGAACCACCCGCTGCTGGTGCGCTCGTCGCCCACCAGCTGGACCAGCCGGGAGACGCCCAGACCGCGGGTGAACACCGCATTCTGCGCAAAGATGGCCAGCACGGCGTAGCTGAAAAAGACGCCGACGGCCTGCATCACATCATTGCTCATCCTGAGGCTCCCCCTCTCTCTGGCGATAGACTGCCATGAGGCCCCGGGCCTCCGATGTCAGATAATCTTTCTGCTTCTTGGCCAGCGCGCGCCAGACAGCGCACAGCACGCCCAGCACGATGAAGCCGCCTGCCGGCATCCCCGCCATCGGCAGGATGGGGCGGCTGAGCAGATGGCCGAACACCGTACCGGCGCTCAGCCACTCCCGCACGCAGCCCAGCAGCAGGAGCAGCAGGCTGTAGCCCACCGTGATGCGCACGCCCTTGGAGAGGGCCTTGCGGGGCGACTCCTGCACCCGGCCAAAGCGGTAGGTCAGCAGCGGCTCCACCACCAGCATGGGCAGGTAGATGCCCAGCACCAGCAGGCTCACCCCAAACAGGCGGTTCAGGATGGGGTAGGCTGCCAGATAGACCACCGCCGCGCTGCCCGAATAGAGGATGCTGCGGGGCAGCAGCTTCTTTTCCAGCTCTGCTTTGGACGGGTGCTCCTCCCGCAGGGGGAACAGGCGGCTCAGCAGACAGGCCAGCAGACGGGAGGGCGTCAGCAGCAGCGCCACCGCCGCCGCCAGCATCAAAGCGTTCTGGCCGTTGGTGGCAAGGACCACCAGCGGCGCAAGGCCCATGCCCTGCATGACCACGGGATTGTTCAGGAAGACGCGGTCATGGTGGAAGAATCGCTCCGGGTCGCGGGCGATGAGTTCTGCACTTCTCCGCTTCATACGGCATCCCCCTTTCCGGTCTGCTTTTTCCAGCTGCTGTGGAGCAGCTCGTAGAGATGGACTTCGGTGCGGTCGAGCCAGCCGGAGATGCTGTTGACAGCCAGCAGCGCGAAGCAGACGCCCGTCTCATAGACGCCGAAGTAGCGGAAGCCCATCGTGAAGGCACCCACCATGATGCCGTAGAGGATGCGGCCCAGCCGGTGGTGGGCGCAGGTATACGGCTCGTTGAGCAGGAAGACGGCGCTGAAGATCATCGCACCCGTCAGCAGTTCGTCGCGCACGCAGCGCAGACGGAACATGGCGCTGACGGCAAAGGACGCATCCTCGGTCAGGCCCAGCTGACGCGGGAAGAGGAAGACGATGACGCCCGCCGTGACGAGAAAGCTCAGGGCAGCGCTCAGCTTGATGTCCTTCTGCACCCAGAGGAAAAGCCCGCAGGCCGCCAGCACAAGGGCCGAGCCTGCACCCATCGGGGCGGCATACTCGCCCAGCGCCAGCGACAGACCGCTCAGGTTGATGAGGCCGCCGCTGCGCAGGGTATCCGAGATGGTGCTGGCCGTGGCCACGCCGGAGGCGTCCCACAGGGGGATGCTGGTGTAAGGGGTCGGATAGCGGAACACCTGCTCCGGCCACGACACCGCCGCCACCGCATAGCCCACGGCAGCCGGGTTGAAGGGGTAGCTGCCATAGCCGCCGAAGACCTCTTTGCCGATGAGGACACCGGCCACGATGGCAGCGGCGAGGACATACCAGTCCACCGTCGCAGGCATCAGCAGTGCGATGACAAGGGCGAAGCTCTCGTTGGAATAGTCCCCGGGCTGGTAGACGCGGCGGCGCAGCAGCGAGATGAGCCGGTCGCACAGGTTGCCCATCAGCAGCGCAAAGCCGCAGAGCAGCAGCGGGCGCAGGCCGTAAAGGTAGCAGGAGACGAAGAGCAGCGGCACGCAGAGAAAGCAGATGTGCTTGTAGTATCTGCCGGTGTGCTGCAGCTCTTCTTCCTGCTTCCGGATCAATGCTTCATCCATGGGCCGTTCCCTCTCAGAGCGCGGCCAGCGCGCGGACGGCGGCAGCGGGGTCGGCCGCACCATAGATGGCGCTGCCTGCCACCAGAACGTCTGCACCGGCGGCGACGCATTGCGGAGCGGTGGCAGCGTCCACGCCGCCATCCACTTCCAGCAGGAAGCGCAGGCCCCGGCGCTCCTTCTCTGTCTTGAGCCAGCGGAGCTTGTCGAGGGCCGACGGCATGAACTTCTGCCCGCCGAAGCCCGGCTCCACGCTCATGACCAGCACGAGGTCCAGCTGGTCGAGATAATAGCCCAGCTCCTCCACCGGGGTGCCGGGCTTGATGGTCATGCCCACCTTGCAGCCCTGCGCCTTGATGGCGTCGATGGTCTCCTGAATGTCGTCATCGCACTCGAGGTGGAAGTTCAGCAGACTGGCACCGGCCTTGGCAAAGGCCTCGGCGTACTGCTGCGGGTGGGTGATCATCAGATGGACGTCGTAGAACGCATCCGGCATGGCCTTGTGCAGGCTCTTGAGCACCGGGACGCCGAAGCTGATGTTCGGCACGAAGTGGCCGTCCATCACATCATAATGCAGCATTTTTGCGCCGGCATCCAGCACCATGCGGCAGTCTGCGCCGAGCTTGCTGAAGTCAGCCGAAAGGATCGAAGGACTGATCGTTGTCATTTTATTTTACTCCCTGTTGTTTCCAAGAGATTTTTTGTGTTTTTGCCCTGCCGCCGCCCCCTGTGGGGGACAGTCGGCATAGTTGTTTATAGTTTACATGAAAACGGCGAAAAAATCAAACCCGCCGCCGTGTTTTTCACGGAAAAGACGTAAACTCCGCCTGCACCCCTTCTTCTGCAATGCAAAAAGCAGCCAGACCGCTCCTCTGGGGAGCAGTCTGACCGCTGTGATTCAGTCTACCGGCTTCATGCTGGCCGGGTCTTCCACTGCGCCGGGAAGGCCGCTCTCGTCGGGCAGACGCTTCATGCCGCCGGGGTTCGGGGGCTGGACGGGCAGGGTAAACACGAACCTGCACCACTCGCCCTGCTGGCTCTCGACGCGGATCTGACCGCCGGAGAGGTTGACCAGCACCTTGCAGATGTTCAGGCCGAGGCCTGCGCCCCGGGCATGGAGGCCCCGGGACTGGTCTTCCTTATAAAAACGCTGGAAAACGTAGGGCAGCGCCTCGGGGCTGATGCCCTGACCGGAGTTCCAGATGGAGACCTCCACCTCCGGGCCGAGCTTTTCCACCCCGAAGCGGATGGTGCCGCCGGCGGGGGTAAACTTGATGGCGTTGTCCAGCAGGTTATAGGCCACCTGATGGATGAGGTCGGGGTCGGCGTAGACCAGTACCTTCTCGTCCATCGTCAGGCCGTCGATGTCGATCATCCCGTCGTTGATGCGCTGTTCGGCCGAGAGCGCCACGCCGGTAAGGGTCTCCCAGATGTTGAACATCCGGGCATTCACCTGATATTCGCCGCTCTCCAGCTTGGACAGGTCCAGCATATTCTGGATGAGGCGGGCCAGACGGCCCGTTTCCTCGCTGACCAGCTGCAAGTAGTGGTTCTGCATCTCGGGCGGGATGGTGCCGTCCAGAATGCCGTCGATGAAGCCCTTGATGGTCGTCATGGGGGTGCGCAGCTCATGGGCGATGTTGCCCATGAACTGGCCCCGGGAATTGTCGTTGGACTGGATGTTGTCCGCCATCTTGTTGAAGGTGCGGGCAAGGTCGGCCACCTCGCCCTCGCCGTCCACGCCCTCGACCCGGACGGACAGGTCGCCGCCGCCGAAGCGCTGGGCCGCGTCCGTCACCTTCTGGAGCGGGTCGGTGAGCTTGTGCATCATCACCTTCGTGAGCACGCTGGCCAGAAGCAGCATCAGGCAGGCCGAGAGGAAAAAGTTCGAGAAGAACTCTCTGCGGAACTCCGCCAGCCGCTCGCCGGACGAGCAGAGAAAGAGGTAACCGGTGCACGCGCCGTCCTCGCTGCGCATCTCACGCACCGAGATGTAGCTTTTCTCCGCCAGCATACCACCCAGTGTGTCGAAGAGATGGTAGTTCTCCTTGGCCTTGCCCGCCTTTTCCAGCACCTCAGCCTCCACCGTATCGCCGGTCAGCTTTTCCGGCACGGACGCCAGCATCACATTGCCGTCGCAGTCGGTGAAGAACAGATAGGCCTCCGCGCTCTCGCCGATGATCTCGAGCTTGGTGCTCAGGGCTTCCAGCTCTTCGCCCTCAGGCAGAGAGGCCTCCTGCACAAGATAGGACGCCGTCCGCTGGGCGACGTTGACCACCTCATCCAGCGTATCGTACCGCTCCTGCGCAAAATACCGGCTGAAGAGCACCAGCTCAGAGCCGCCCATGACCACCGTGCCGAAGATGAGCAGAGTGCTCATGAGCGAAAAGAACGCGACTGGGATACTTTTGCGCATTACTGACGCACCTCGAACTTATAGCCCACGCCCCAGACGGTCTTCAGCTCCCACTTGTCGGAGGCCCCGGCCAGCTTCTCGCGCAGGCGCTTGACATGGACGTCGATGGTGCGGCTGTCGCCGTAGTACTCGAAGCCCCATACCTCGTCCAGCAGCTGGTCGCGGGTGTAGACCCGGTTGGGGTGGGAGGCGAGGCAGTTCAGCAGCTCCAGCTCCTTCGGGGGAGCCTCCACCACCTTGCCCTTGACCCGCAGCTCGTAGCTGTTCATATCGAGGCGGAGGTTGTCGAATTCGATGACGCCCTCGGTGCTCTCGGTCTGGGTGGTGGCGGCGGTGCAGCGGCGGAGCACCGCCTTGATGCGGGCCACCACTTCCTTGGTGTCGAAGGGCTTGACCATGTAATCGTCTGCGCCCAGCTCAAGGCCCAGCACCTTGTCGAAGGTCTCGCCCTTGGCCGTCAGCATCATGACCGGGGTATTGCCCAGCTTGCGGATGCGGCGGCAGACCTCGAGGCCGTCCATCTTGGGCATCATCACATCCAGCAGCACCATATCAGGCTTGAGCTGGTTGAATTTCTCAAGGCCCTCTTCGCCGTCGTTGGCAGTCGTGACCTGATAGCCCTCCTTGGTCAGGTAGAGCCGCAGCAGCTCGCAGATGTTGGTATCGTCGTCCACGACGAGGATCTTTTCGTTTGCCATGTGAGTGTTCCTCCTCTATCCAGTCAAAAGCCAGCCCCGCACGGGCACCGGCTGCGATCCCGAGTTTAACTCATATTCTATTATACGGGACAGTTATGACAAAATAAAGAAGGTTTTGTATGATTTTTTCAATTTATCCTAGAAAAAGTGGGCTTTTCTTCGTGAAAAACCCACTTTTCATGCATAACGCACCTGCAATTATTGGGAGCTTACCGTTCCTCTCTTCTCTCTGAAACAATCTTCTCCAAAAGCTCTCGTATCGTCCGAGATGAGCTTGTGGCTGATAATGATAGAATATGCGCCATCAAAACCGCCTGTTCTTCTTCCGTCGAGCATTCCTTTAATAATTTCAACAGCTCCGATGCACGACTGGTTCGTTGAGTATAATAATTCGTATATAAAACGAACCGTGCTTTTTCTATATTTTGTTCCAGCCCTTTGGAAATGTCCCGGAATCTCTGATTTGACATCGAGAGTCCTGTTCCTACATGAAAATATGGGATTCTTGGGTCTGTCCACAGATCATACAAAGCAAAAACCTTTGCATCGAGTTGCTCTATACTAGGTGTATTTTTCATGAACACCCACAATTTTTCGTAGAATTCTTCTTCGCTCAAATTCTGCGCAAGCAAACTTTCAAACGATGCTTCAACAATTTCCCCATATTGTTTCCGAAACGCTTTGAATTCTGTTTCCGAATATCGAGCCGGCACTTCCTCTTCTCCGGAAAAATCAGCGCTCTCCACTTCCTCAAAAAAAGTTTTCAGTGCCTTCCACTCATTTTCACATTTTTCCAGCAATCCATAGACCAGTGAACATGCATTGAGTTTATCGATTTCTTCATCAAGCTTATATCTTTGTAGAAGTTTTCTTATTTCACTGTTAAATTCCAAAATTTGCATATAGCCCCTCCATAGATGTCACACTCTCGTTTAAATCCATTATAAAAGCCTTGTTCTTTCCAGTTGTTCTTTTAGGAGGTGATTGAATGTTCGTTTGAAGAATTTCTTTCTTGACCAAATCAAAAGTATTAGAAACTATTTCTCGATTATCAACTATTCTTATTTCTTTGGACCTTTTTTCGATCTCAACATCGATGTCTTTTAATTCATCTTGCAGCTTTAAATAATCCAGATTACTGCATCTTATGTTTAAAATCATCCGATCATTTTCAAAGCTCTGTCTTCTGTCATATTCCAAGATCGTATTGGGCTTTTTTTCTTTTCTATGAAATATATTCAGTTGTCCATTTTTCTTTAGTCCCCATAAAAAAAGTGCAAAGTAAGAGATTGCTACACTCAACACTACGATCGGCAGCGCCAGCAATATAAATCCAATCATAATTTTGCCTCACTTTTTTCCAAGGAAATGGACACCGTACAAAAAAATCCCAAAATTACCGTTAATAGAATCAGTATCAAATTATACTTTACTGCTGTCAAGATACTCATCATTCCAAACAGATCGTTTCGAAAGGTGAACACTGTATATAAGAGGATTGTCACTGTAAAATAAATAAGACATATCAACTGAAATTTTTTATAAATCTGTGGCACTTCCGCCTCTGTAAAATATCCTTCTATACACAGAACAAACAGCACACTTGCAACAATAAATGTTATATCCAAATCCGAAAAGACGCTTGCAAAGTATGAAGATATACCATGAAAATCCTGTGGTTTCAATTTGGCAATGTATTTGAGCAATATTGGGATCAAATTTATTGGTATGCTTAAAAGCCATAATGCGAACCGTTTTCCAACCGCCAACCACGGTATATCGTATTGTCCTGTTTCAACCAGAATTTTCATTTTTCTGCCCCCAAGCTACCCATTCTCTTCTATAAGTACAATTATCTCAAGTCTTTTTATATATGCATTGTTCAACATAACAATACCATGCTTGTCATTCAAAATCAAGTCTTTTCATTTTTTGTTGCAGTGTACTCCCGTTTGTTTCACAAATCTCTCCAAGCGCCGCCTTCATCCCTCTTTTTATGCATAACAAAAGGGGCCTCCTTTGCAGGAAGCCCCTTTTGCATCACACGGGCCGGTCAGAATGGGGGGACGCAGTCCGGTTTCCGGTATTTTCAGGGAAATGCGCTCAAATCTTTTGATGGTCCTTACAGGATCGGGGTCTGGAGGTTGTCGTTGTTCTGGATGCCGTGCTTCTCGGCGTAGCCGGTCAGCATCAGGGTCAGAGCGCCGTCGCCAGTGACGTTGCAGGCGGTGCCGAAGCTGTCCTGCAGGGCGAAGATGGCGAGCATCAGAGCGGTGCCGGCATCGTCGAACATCAGGACGCCAGTGATGAGGCCCAGAGAAGCCATGACCGTGCCGCCGGGGACGCCGGGAGCACCGATGGCGAAGATGCCGAGCAGGGCGCAGAAGAGGAGCATGGTGCCGATGCTGGGCAGGTGGCCGTAGAGGATCTTGGAGATGGTCATGCAGAAGAAGACCTCAGTGAGGACAGAGCCGCACAGATGGATGTTGGCGAACAGGGGGATGCCGAAACTGACCATATCCTTGCGCAGGACCTTGCTCTTGCGGGCGCAGTCCAGAGCGACAGCCAGAGTGGCGGCGCTGGACATGGTGCCGACAGCGGTCAGGTAAGCGGGGCCGTAGTGGCGCAGGACCTCCCACGGATTTTTGCCGGAGTATGCGCCGGCCAGCAGGTACAGGACAGCCAGCCAGATATAGTGGCCAGCCATGACGATGATGATGATCTGGAGGAAGGCGGGCAGCTGGTGGGTGATCATGCCCTCATAGCTCAGGTTGCAGAAGGTAGCAGCGATATAGAAGGGCAGCATGGGGATGATGATCTTACCGACGATGTCCAGCACGATATTCTGGAATTCGCCGAGGATGTCGCAGGTCAGCTTGCTGTTGGTCCAGGTAGCGGCCAGACCCACCAGAACGCTGAGCACGAGGGCGCTCATGACGCTCATGATCTGGGGGATGTTCAGCTCAAAGACGACGCCGGGCAGGGTCTTCAGACCAGCCACCTCGGTGTCGATGGACAGGTGCGGGATGAGGGCGTAGCCTGCGGTGGTGCTCATGAGGGCTGCACAGACGGAGGAGACGTAGGCGATGACGATCGCCACGCCCAGCAGACGGGAGGCGTTCTTGCCCAGCTTGGTGATGGACGGGGCGATGAAGCCGATGATGATGAGCGGCACACAGAAGGTGATGAGCTGGCCCATGATATACTGTAAGGTAACGACGACCTTCATGACGCTCTCGGGGAAGATCTGGCCCAGAATAACGCCGATGATGATGCCGAGAAGCAGCCGGAACGGCAGATTATTGAATAGCTTTTTCATAACATTTTACCCCTAATCTTCTCCTGCGCTGTGGGCGCAGGGTGTTTTTTGCAGGATGCGGATGCAGGCTTGCTAGAGGGTGAGAACGCTTATTGGGCGTCCGGAGTGTGGTCTTTGTTGAGCATCAGGTCGAGGATGACGCTGTCGCTGGTGCCGTGGGTGCTCAGGATAGCGAAGTTGTCCAGCGTGCGCTCCACGTTCTCCTCCACGATGCCGTCCGTGCTCTGGACACGGACGCCGCGGGTGCCCATGGCCGCTGCCTGACAGGCGGCATTGACGCAGGTGGAGATCTTCAGCGCGCAGTCTGCCTTTGCGCCGTCACACACCATGCCAGTGACATTGCCCACCATGTTCTGGATGGCGCAGCAGATCTCGTGATAGCCGCCGCCCAGCAGGTATGTAATGCCGCAGGCCGCGCCGGTCCCGGCGACGGTCGCGCCGCAGAGGTTGCTCAGGCGTCCGAACTTCGACTTGATGCGGATGGCGATGAGGTTGGACAGGGTGACGGCACGCAGCATGGTCGGCTCATCGATGCCCAGCCAGCGGGCGGCTGCCACGACGGGCATCGTTGCGGTGATGCCCTGATTGCCGCTGCCGGAGTTGGCCACCACCGACACCGGCGCGCCTGCCATGCGGGCGTCTGCACCGGCGGCGGCAGCGATCATGGAGTTGGTGGTCAGGTCGCGGGTCATGAGGCCCTTGCGGCAGTTGAGGTCGAGATTGCGTCCGATTGCAAGGCCGTATTCCTTGGAAAGGCCCTCATCGCTGATGACGGAGTTGACCTGCACGGCGCTGCGGATGATGTCGATGGGGTCGTGCATGGGGTCAAGCTCCTTGGTGCAGTAGTCCCAGATGGAGCGGACGGTCAGGAAGGACGCGATCTGCTCCGGGGTGACGACATCGCTGTCGCCGGATGCGGCGGTATCCGCGTCCTGCTTGTCGAGGGTCGCCGTGCCGTCCTGCTCCACCAGCACGACGTTGGTGTGCAGGTCGCGGACGATGGCGCGGCCGGTGTGGCCGCCGCCCTTGGCGATGACCTCAATGTAGAGCTTCTGGGGCACCTGCGCCACATTCACCTTGACCTTGCCGGCCTTGACCAGCGCGGCGGCCGCCTCCACCGTCTCACGGGGGACATGGTTCATGACCTCCAGAAGGTAGACCGGGTCGCCGCCCAGCGCACCGATGGCGGCGGCATAGTCCATGCCCTCGTAATCGGTGCCGGGGATGCCCGCCGACATGGCGTTCTTGATGATGTTGATGCTGGCGTTGACCGTGATCTCCTCGGCCTTGTCCACACCGGCCTTCCGCAGGGCCTGACCTGCCTCGGCAGCAGTCAGGGCCACAGCGCCCGGCTCGGTGCAGCCGGTAGCCAGCTCCATCTCACTGTTCAGGATGCGGATGAACATATTTTGTTCCATAGTATTGCACCGTCTCTTTCTCTTAGGATGCTCTGTTATTTCACGGCGATGCATTCGATCTCCAGCGGTGCGTCCTTGGGCAGACGGCCCACCTGCACGGCACTCCGTGCGGGGAAGGGCTGTGCGAAGTACTCGCCGTAGACCTGATTCATCTCGGCAAAATCATTCATGTCTGCAAGGAAGACCGTGGTCTTCACTACATCTGCCAGTGTCATGCCCTGCTGGGCAAGGATGGCCTGAATGTTCTTGAGGGACTGCGCGGTCTGGGCCGCGATGCCCTCGGGGATGGCCCCGGTAGCGGGGTCGATGGGGAGCTGGCCGGAGACGTAGACCGTCTGGCCTGCTGCGATGCCCTGCGAATATGGCCCAATGGCTGCGGGCGCCTGCGCAGTAGCGATTGCCTGTTTCATAATTCTCTCTCCTTTTTCCGAATTGCAGGGGTACGGTTTGCCCTCGTGCCCCTTGTCCTGCCCCTATCCTAACGCGGCGTGCGGCAAAAGTCAACAATTTTTTCTCTTGATGATAAATTATTATCACTTGTGACAAATCCGCGGGATTTTTTGAGGCAGTTTCACGAATTTTCAGCGAGTTTTCGAATCATCATTGTCAACAGCCGACGAACGTGATATGATACAGGCAGAGAGATGAGAATAAATTCTCATTATTTTTCTTATGAAGCAATGGAAAGTGGTGACATACATGGACGCAAGGCTGGAGCCGTATCGGACGCTGGTTTCGTTTCTGGGTGAGGCGTTGGGGCCGGACTATGAGGTGGTGCTGCATGATCTGACCAGCGAGGAGGGCACCATCGCAGCCATCGTGAACAACAACATCAGCGGCCGCACCGAGGGTGCGCCGCTGTCCAACATGGCGCTGCGGTTCATCCACGGCAGGGTATACGAGAAGCAGCCCTACGTTGCGGGCTATCAAGGCGCGTCGCAGGCCAAGGGGCGGCTGCGCTCCTCCACCATGTTCATCAAGGACGGCAGTGAGCTTATCGGGATGCTCTGCGTCAACTTTGACGCCGCCAAATACAGCCGGATGGCGCAGGAGCTTCTGGCCCTCTGTGGGGCGCATCAGGAGCCAAGCCCCACGCTGGGCGTCGAAAATTTCGTCAGCAGCCTCCCCGACGCGGTGCAGGCTGCCATCGCCGATGTGACCGGCAGTGTCCTTCCTCCCGACCGCCTGACCATGGACGAAAAAATACGCATCGTGGAAGACCTGCAGCAGGCAGGCATCTTCTATATGAAGGGCGCTGTCAACGAGGTGGCGGCGCAGCTCAGCTCCTCGGAGGCGACGATTTACCGTTATCTGAGCAAACTGAAGGATTGACCCTTGCACTCCTACGCTCCTTCGCGTATAATGATAGATGTATCAATATGTCTATCAGACGTGAAGGAGCGTATTTTATATGAAACTTGGTATCGTCGGCCTGCCCAACGTCGGCAAGTCCACTCTGTTCAATGCCATCACCTCCACCAAGAACGCGGAGGCCGCAAACTATCCCTTCTGCACCATCGAGCCGAACAGCGGCATCGTGGCCGTGCCCGACAAGCGGCTGGACAAGCTGGCTGAGATCTGGCAGACCAACAAGAAGACCCCCGCCATCGTGGAGTTCGTGGACATCGCGGGCCTCGTGAAGGGCGCAAGTCAGGGCGCAGGCCTCGGCAACAAATTCCTCGGCCACATCCGCGAGTGCGACGCCATCGTCCATGTGGTGCGTTGCTTTGACGACGACAACATCATCCATGTCGTGGAGGATGTGACCAAGGCCGAGGCCGTGGACCCCATCTCTGACATCGACGCCATCGACTATGAGCTGATCCTCTCCGACCTCGAGGTCGTCCAGAACCGCGCAGGCCGGATGGCCAAGGCTGCAAAGAGCGGCAACAACAAGGGGGCCGCCGCCGAGGCTGCATGGCTGCAGCAGCTTGCTGCTCATCTGGAAAGCGGCAAGCCCGCCCGCAGCTTCGACTTCGACGAGAGCGACGCCGAGCAGCAGGCCGTGCTCCACGAGATGGGCCTGCTGAGCAGCAAGCCCGTCCTCTACGCCTGCAACGTGGGCGAGGACGACCTGATGGAGGGCATCGAGAACAACAAGTATGTCCCGCTGGTGGCTGCACGCGCCAAGGAAGAGGGTGCACGTTACATCCCCATCTGCGCCAAGACCGAGGAGGACATCGCCGACTACACCCCCGAGGAGAAGAAAGCCTTCCTCGCCGAGATGGGCATCGAGGCCAGCGGCCTCGACAACCTCATCACCGCCAGCTACGACCTGCTGGGTCTCATCTCCTTCCTGACCGACGGCAAGAAGGAGTGCCGCGCATGGACCATCCGCAAGGGCACCAAGGCCCCGCAGGCTGCCGGTAAGATCCACAGCGATTTCGAGCGCGGTTTCATCCGTGCCAGCGTCATCGGCTACAGCGACCTCGAGGCCAACAACTTCGACTATGCTGCCGTCAAGGCCAAGGGCCTGCAGCGCACCGAGGGCAAGGAATATGTCGTCAAGGACGGCGATGTCATCGAGTTCCTGTTCAACGTCTGATTTTTGCTGTTGCAGCAGGGCTAAGCTTTCTTTAAGTGGGATCGCGCGCTGGTGGCGCGGATTAAGTTTTTTCTTGAGGTCAAGTGGCTTGCGCTCCGCGCGGGCCAGAGGCAGGGAGGGGTGTTTCGACTC
>NZ_DAWCVJ010000035.1:0-25447 GCF_052358865.1 Faecalibacterium sp. | reverse complement strand
CCTGACGGCGGACGTTGCCGTTGATCATCCCCCGTTCGTCCCCCACGTGGACTAAATTCAGGTTCATGGCCGCCTCGATGAGCTGGTCCATGCTCGTCGTGACGGTGACGGCCTTGTAGTCCCGCTTATGGGCGAAGTCCCGGATGGGCACATCCTCCGCCGCCTCAAGGTCAAGGCCGTGGAACTTCTTCAGCCCCCACAGGATGTCCCCCTCCGTCAGGGTACCCACATACTCGCCCTTGCGGTTGAGCACCGGGATGGATGCGTAGCGGTTGTTCTCCCATTTTTCCAGCGTCTGGCGAAGGGTGAAGTCATCGTACACATACATCAGGTCCTGCTTGGGGGAAAGGAAAAACAGAATATTCATGAAAACAACTCCTATTATGAACTTTTTCCGCCGCCGGGGCCGCAGCTCCTGTGCAGCCGCAGCAAATTCCTGTCTTCATCACCTTGATCAAATATTCCTGTATCCTGCGCCGGATACAGTCCTACTCTTTCCACTTTAGATTTTAGCACTTTTTCATAGTAAGATAAAGATGTCTGCGCCATGTTTTATATTTTATTCACAATCACCTTTTGTTTCGTCGGATAAATATTCACGAAATGGATGCGCAGCGAAGGATTTTGTGCTATACTAACACTAGGAATACGGCCCTTGGCGGCTTCGTCTGTCTTCCAGTATACCGGCTCGCGGTGTCGAAACAGGCCGAAGCCGGCGATCCGTGCCAGACTTTTCCCCTTTGCATCTGCAATTATGTGCTGTACAGCTTCCGAAGAAAGTTGTATAATAAGAGCGGTACGCCGCCCTTTGGGCCTGCGCGCCGCCCCGCCGCCGTGCGGACAGGGGTACAATCATGAATAAAAGGAGCAGAGCGACTATGATCACTTCCCGTTTTCCGCTGGGAGATGTCAGCTTCTCAGCCGAGTATTTTTCCACGCTCGTGGGCGAAGCAACCAAACAATGCTACGGCGTGGCCGCAATGGCCCCCCGTGATCTGACCGACCGCGTCCGCTGCGCCGTGCGCGGCGTGGACGACTCGGCCAAGGGCGTCCGTGTCACACAGGAAGAGGGCCGTCTCGTGATCGAGCTGCACATTGCCGTCAGCTACGGGCTGAACATCTCCACCGCCGCGCGTGCCATCTCGCACCGCGTGAAGGACGAGGTGGAGCAGGCCACCGGCCTGAAGGTCGCCCGCGTGGTCGTATCGGTCGATGACGTGGTTGCCTGACGAGACAAAGCCCGCCCGGGGGATACCGGGAAGATATAAGGAGTAAAAAGCAATGATTTCTGGTAAGATCCTGCGCGACGCCATCATTTCCGGCGCAAACAACATCAACAATCAGCGCTCCCGCGTGGACGAGCTGAATGTCTTCCCTGTCCCCGATGGCGACACCGGCACCAACATGGGCATGACTGTCGGCGCAGCCGTCCGTGAGCTGCAGGCCATGGACGACAGCTGCACCGTGGGCGAGGCCGCAAAGACCGCCGCCTCCGCCATGCTGCGCGGCGCCCGCGGCAACTCTGGCGTCATCACCAGCCTGCTGTTCCGCGGCTTCTCCAAGGCTCTGGAGGGCAAGAAAGAGGCCGACGCCGCCGACATCGTCTCTGCGCTCAAGAAGGGCGTCGAGGGCGCTTACAAGGCCGTCATGAAGCCCACCGAGGGCACCATCCTGACCGTGGCCCGCGTGGCTTCGGAGGAAGCTGCCGCCTGCGGCAAGGAGGATGTGGCCGAGCTGTGGGACGTCGTCCTCGCTGCGGGCCAGAAGGCTCTGGAGGACACCCCCAACCTGCTGCCCGTCCTGAAAAAAGCCGGTGTCGTTGATGCCGGCGGTCAGGGCATCATGATCATCTTTGAGGGCATGGGCAAGGTCTTCCACGGGGAGGACATCGTGGCCGGCGGCGAGGCTGCCCCCAACAAGGCCAAGCTCTCCACCGCGAACGCGGGCAAGGGCGTCTTTACCGATGACCTGATGAAGGTCGAGGACATCAAAAACGGCTACTGCACCCAGTTCCTCATCAACAAGAACGAGGGCGCAAGCGCTGCAAAGATGCGTGCCTTCGCCGAATCTAACGGCGACAGCGTGGTCTGCATCGAGGACGACGACGTCATCAACCTCCACGTCCACACCGCCGACCCCGGCAAGATCCTGAGCGAGGCCATCAAGTACGGCTACCTCACCAACTTCAAGATCGAGAATATGCACGAGCAGTTCCTTGCCCGTCAGAAGCAGGGCAAGAGCCTCGAGAAGCAGGCTTCTGCCGAGAAGAAGCCCGACCCGGCCAGCGAGTTCATCTATGCTGCCGTCGATCCCAGCCGCGACTACGGCTTTGTTGCTGTCGCCGCCGGCGAGGGCCTGAAGGCCGTCTTTACCGACCTGTCCGCTGACGCGGTCGTCTCCGGCGGTCAGACCATGAACCCCGCCACCGAGGACATCCTCGCCGCCGTCCAGAGTGTCCCGGCCAAGACCGTCTTCGTCCTGCCCAACAACAAGAACATCATCATGGCTGCTGAGCAGGCCCAGAAGCTGGCCGACCGTCAGGTGGTCGTCCTGCCCACCCGCACCGTCCCCATGGGCATCACGGCTCTGCTGAACTTTGACCCCTCCGCCACCGTCGAGGCCAACACCATCAACATGATGTCCGCCGCCGACAAGGTATCCACCGGCCTCATCACCTACGCCGCCCGCGACAGCGAGTATGACGGCAAGCGCATCCGGAAGGGTGAGATCATGGCACTGGAGAACGGCAAGATTGTCTCCACCTCCAACGACATCACCAAGGCCACCTATCGTCTGGCCCGCGGTATGTGCAAGAAGGATTCCAGCTTCGTCACCATCATCTCCGGCTGCGACGTCTCCGACGAGGATGCCGAGAAGGTGACCGAGATCGTCAAGGCCAAGTGCCCCAACCACGTTGAGGTCAGCCACATCCGCGGCGGCCAGCCGGTCTACTATTATATGATCAGCGTGGAGTAAGCCTCTCCCCTGCTCAAAGCAATACCCGCAACACAAAACGACCTCTGCTTCCGGTCATCCGGTCGCAGAGGTCGTTTAGTTATACTGATTTTTACCCGGCGTGAAGGGCGTCATTCTTCGCCAGAAGGTACACGCAGTACTGGTTCATGCTGATGCCCTCCCGCTGCGAATGCTCTGCGAGAGCGCGGTGCAGGCTTCGGGGCAGGCGCAGCTTGAACTGCCCGGAGTACGCCTCCAGACTGTCCGGCTCAGGAATCTCAATGTTCTCTTCCAGCGCGGCCTCCAGCCATGCCTTTTTGGCGTCCAAAGCGTTTTTCAGCGCCTCTTCCTCCGTCTCTCCGCAGGTGATGCAGCCCGGGAGGTCCGGATAAGAGGCCACAAAACCGCCCTCGTCACTGTCCTTGACAATTTCCATCCGATAGGACAGCGCCAGATAATCATTCAGCGTCTTCATCGTTCTTCGCCTCGCTCTCTACGATCTGTCTCACCATTTCGACATAGACTTTCTTGATCGGTTCATGCTTCGGGATCGTAATGGGATAGCAGCCTGCCTTGCGGAAGGTGTAATGGCTGCTGCCGCTCCGGGGTGCGCTCATCTCATAGCCATAGCTTTCCAAGACCCTGCGCAGTTCGTCGAACCGGAGGTCTTTGCTCAAAGAGCATATCCTTGCCAACAGTTTATCCCATTTTGACATCCTGATTCTCCTATTTCCATTATATATGGTGTCGCATATGGTGTCAACATCTTTTTAGAAGAAGCTCACCTGACTGCTCTCGGGCAGGTCGCCCAGAGCGCCCACCTGACGCAGGCGGTCGATGATGCTGCTGCCGACGCCGGAGGCCTGCTGCAGCTCCTCGATGGAGAGGTATTCTTCGCCGTGGATGGTCACATTTTCCAGCGCATCGGCGGCGGCACCGCCCAGACCCTTCAGGGAGCAGAAGGGCAGGCGCACCTTGCCGTCCTCCACCACATACTTCGAGCCGCGGCTCTTGCCCAGCTCGATGGGCAGGAACTCGTAGCCCCGCACCAGCATCTCGTTGACCAGCTGGAGCGAGACGAGGACGTCCTCGTCCTTGGCATTTTTCTCCTCCTTCAGGCGGCGCTTGACCTCGTTCATGTGGGCACGGGCCACCGCCGCACCGCCCACGGCGGCTTCGTAGTCGATGTCATCGCCGCGGACAGTGAAATAGACCGCATAGAACGCCTGCGGATGGTAGAGCTTGAACCACATGAGGCGGATGGCCGACATCAGGTAGGCCACGGCATGGGCTTTCGGGAACATATACTTGATCTTGCGGCAGCTCTCGATATACCAGTCCGGCACCTCGTGCTCCCGCATGGCCTCCTCCCAGCCGGGCGCGAAGCCGCCCTTGGCCACCTTGCCCTTACGGACGGCCTCCATGATGTCGAAGGCCATCTTCGGCTCGAGACCCTTGCGCAGCAGGTAGAGCATGATGCTGTCGCGGCAGCCGATGACCTCCGCGATGGTGCAGGTGCCGCTGCGGATGAGTTCATCGGCGTTGCCCGTCCAGACATCGGTGCCGTGAGACAGTCCCGAGATCTGGATCAGCTCGGAGAAATTCTTGGGCCGGGCCTCCACCAGCATCCCGCGCACGAAGTTCGTGCCCATCTCGGGGATGCCGAAGGTGCCGGTCTGGCTGTCGATCTGCTCCGGCGTGACGCCCAGCTCCTCCGGGCTGGTGAGCAGGCTGTAGACCTTGGGGTCATTCATGGGGATGCTGTCCACCGGGATGCCGGTATATTCCTCGAAATACTTGTAGAAGGTGGGCATATCGTGGCCCAGCTCATCCAGCTTGAGCAGGGTGTCGTGAAGGTATTTGAACTCGAAGTGGGTGGTCAGCAGACCGCCCGCCACGTCATCCGCCGGGTGCTGGATGGGGCAGAAGTCGTAGATCTCGTAGGTGTCGGGCACGACGACCATGCCGCCGGGGTGCTGGCCGGTGGTGCGCTTGACGCCGGTGCAACCCAGCGTCAGGCGGTTCTCCTCGGCGTGGTTGACCGTTCTCCCCCGCTCGTCCAGATATTTTTTGACGTAGCCATAGGCTGTTTTGTCCTGAATGCCGGAGACCGTGCCCGCCTTGAAGACGTTGGCCTTGCCGAACAGCTCCTCGGTGTAGCGGTGGACGTTGGACTGATATTCGCCCGAGAAATTCAGGTCAATATCCGGCTCCTTGTCGCCGTAGAAGCCGAGGAAGGTCTCGAAGGGGATGTCGTGGCCGTCCACCAGCATCCGGGTGCCGCACGCGGGGCAGTTCTTGTCGGGCAGGTCGAAGCCATCCTCCACGCTGCCGTCGGTGATAAACTCGCTGTGCCTGCACTTGGGGCAGCGGTAATGGGGCGGCAGACTGTTGACCTCCGAGATGCCGGAGAAGTGGGCCACAGCCGACGAGCCGACCGAGCCGCGGCTGCCCACCTGATAGCCGCCCGCGTTGGAGTAGGCCACCAGCTTGACCGCGATGACGTACAGGACGGCGTAGCCGTGGCCGCAGATGGAGTCCAGCTCTTTTTGCAGCCGCTTCTCCACGATCTCGGGCAGCGGGTCGCCGTAATCCCGCTTGGCGTGCGCCCATGTGGCGTCCCGGAGCTGCTGCTCTGCGCCCTCGATGCTGGGCGGATAGGTGCCGCGCGGGATGGCGCGGACGCTGCCGTCGATGCTGGCCGCGATCTTGCGGGGGTTGGTCACGACGATCTCGTAGGCCTTCTCCTTGGGCAGATAGCGGAACTGGTCCAGCATATCCTCCGTCGTGCGGTAGAACAGGGGCGGCTGGTTGTCTGCGTCCTTGAAGCCGTTGCCTGCCTGCAGGACGGAGCGGTAGATGGCGTCCTCCGGCTCGGTGAAGTGGACGTCGCCGGTGGCAATGACGGGCTTGTGGAGGTCTTCGCCCAGCTGGATGACGGTGCGGTTGAAGTCCTTGATGACCTCTTCGCTCTCCACCTTGCCGTCCCGCACCATATAGGCGTTGTTGCCCAGCGGCTGGACTTCCAGAATATCGTAATAGGAAGCGATCTTCTTCAGCTCCTCGTAGGAGCGGCCCTCCACGATGGCGCGGTACAGCTCGCCCGCCTCACAGGCTGAGGTCAAAATCAGGCCGTCGCGGTACTTGTTGAGGAGGCTGCGGGGCACGCGGGGCTTCTTGAAGAAGTAGTTGACGTGGGCCTCGCTGACGATTTTATAGAGGTTCTTCAGGCCCATCTGGTTGCGCACGAGGATGATGAGGTGGTAATACTTCTTTTTCAGCACCTCACGGTTGCCGCCGAGTCCGGTGTTGATGCCGCTGACGGCCGTGACCTGCTTTTCCTCCAGATCCTTGAGCATGACGCAGAAGATGCGGCCCAGCGCGGCAGAGTCCTCGCAGGCGCGATGAGCTTCGTAGGCGGGCAGCTCCAGGTGCTTGTTGATGGTCCCCTGCTTGTAGTTGTGGAGGCCGGGGTACATGGCCTGCGCCATGGTCAGGGTGTCGATATAGGTCGGTTCGAACTCGATGCCGCTCCGCTTGGCGGCGGCGCGGAGGAACCGGATGTCGAAGGAGTGGGCGTTATGGGCCACGAGGATGCGGCCATCCACGAATTTGAGGAAGGCTTCCAGCGCCTCGGCCTCGCCGGGGGCATTGGCCACCATCTCGTTGGTGATGCCGGTCAGCTCCGTGATCTTGGGCGTGATGGGCTTGCCGGGCTTAACGAAGGTGTCGAACTCCTCCACCACCTCGCCGTCCCGCACGATGACTGCACCGATCTCGGTCAGGTACTCCACGCCCGGGTCGAGGCCCGTCGTCTCGGTGTCGAAGACGCAGAACTCGCCGTTCAGCGGCTCATCCTTCACGCCGTAGACGCAGGGGATCATGTCATCGACGAAGTAGGCCTCACAGCCATAGATGAGCTTGAAGTCCGGGTCGGTCTTGTGGATGGCGTCCGCCGCCAGCATGGCTTCGGGGTAGCCCTGACAGACGCCGTGGTCAGTGATGGCGATGGCCGGGTGGCCCATCCGGTGGGCCAGCTTGACGATGCCGCCGGGGTCGCAGAAGGCGTCCATGCTGGACAGCTTGGTATGCAGATGCAGCTCCACCCGCTTGACGGGAGCATTATCCTCCCGCTTTTTGCGCTCGACGAAGAGGACATCGTAGGGCCAGACGATATAGTCATGCTCGTACTTGTCGTAGGAGCAGTCGCCCCGCACCACGACCGTCGTGCCCTTGGGGATGGACTCCCACTTGGAGCAGTCCTCCCCTTCCTGCGCACGGATCTTCAGGTTGATGGAGCCGGTGTAGTCGGTGATGGAGACGGTATAGATCTTACGGAAGCTGCCCTTCACCTCGGTGAAGAAAACATCGCCCCAGATCATGCACTTTCCGCCCTCGCCGCCCAAGTCCTTGAGGGGGGTGAGGTTCTTGGGGGAGAACATCTTGCCGTGGAAGATGGTAACAGGCTTGTCCGTGAGGTCGAGGCCCTCCACCTTGATGGAGGGCGCCGTATTCTTCCGCTCGAATTTGACGACAGGAGGAGCAATTTTGCGCTCCAGCTTTTCTTCCATCTGGCGCTGCTCGGCCTCGCCCACGCTGCTTTCCAGCGTCACTTTGGGCTTCACGCCGGTGTGGGCGGCGATACGCTCCGCCAGCAGCCGCTCGAACTGCATCTCCTGCAAAAACTTCGTGCCATGGCAGACGCCGATGGTGATGTTCTGGCCGGTGATGGTGATGCGGCATCGGTCGAGGAAGCCGTTGATGGGCACGCCGTCCCGCTTCATCTCCTCCATCAGCTCCCGCAGTCCGCTCTCGTCCAGCGCGGCGTAGCCGAAGAGGTTGTGGATGCGAAGCTCAAAGCCCTCATAGTCGGGCGCGAGGGAGGCCAGCAGCCGTGCGCACAGCCCCTTGTCCAGCGGGGCAGAACTGCGCAGCGTGAAAATGACCTGCCGCTCCTGCCGTAGCATCTGGGCGTGCTCGACGACCACGCGGCCAAAACAGGCCGCAAAGTCCGGGTCCGCCATAAACTGCGGCCATAGCTGGGAAACAAGTGGTGTCACAGTGGTACTCCTTTTTTCTATCAGATAACAGCACAAACTGCCGCGCCCGGGATGGGCGTGGCAGTAAGTTGCTTTTAAGTCAAATCTTCTGTCTTGAAGACATGGTAGCCTTCGTAGTGGTAGCTGGCGTCGATGCCTTTCATATAGACCTCGCGGTCATTGATCTTTTCGGTCAGGGCGGCGCGCAGCAGGGCCTTTATCTCCACATCCTTGACCGGGCTGCGCTCCATCGCAAGGAGATAGTCCCCCTTATCGACGCGGCTCCAGTCGATGACCTGATGCAGCTCCTTTTTGAGGATCGCATCCAGCCAGATGCGGGTGCTGCGGCCGTTGCCCTCCCGGAACGGATGGGCCACATTCATCTCCACATACTTCTCGATGATCTCATCGAAGGAGGATTGCGGCATCGCATCGATGCTTTCCAGTGCCGGGCGCAGGTACATCACAGGCGCAAAGCGGAAATTGCCCTTTGCGATATTCACCGTCCGCATCTGTCCCGCAAACTCGTAGACGTCTCCGAACAGATGCTTATGGATGGCCGCAAGCCCCTTGAAGGTGCCGACCTCGAAGGTATCCAGCAGACCGGTGTCATAAAGCTCGAGCGCCCGGGTCTTGCTGAGTTTTTCTTCTGCCCGGGCCAGCTCGGCCTCATTCGTCAGCCCAAGCTTATTCTGCAAAATCACAGTTTATAAATCTCCTCCATGAACTGGTCGAGGATATTCTCCCCCGTCAGCTTCCGGACAGGTTCGCCGTGGACGAAAAGCACCGCCTCGCCCTTGCCGCCGGCGATGCCGATGTCGGCCTCCCGGGCCTCGCCGGGGCCGTTGACGACACAGCCCATGACGGCCACCTTGATGGACTTCTTGCAGCCCTGAAGCCGCCGCTCCACTTCGTTTGCGATCTCGGTGCAGGGGTACTGGGTGCGGCCGCAGGTCGGGCAGGTGATGACCTCCGGGCCGGCCACCGGGAAGCCGACGGCGCGCAGGATGTTGTAGCCCGCTTCCACTTCCTTCTCGGGGTCGGCCGCCAGCGAGACGCGGATGGTGTCGCCGATGCCCTCCAGCAGCATCCCGCCGATGCCCATGCCGCTCTTGAGCAGGCCCATCTGGTAGGTGCCCGCCTCGGTGACGCCCACATGGAGCGGGTAATCTGTCACGGCGCTGAGCTGGCGGTAGGCCTCCATCATGCGGGGGACGTTGGAGTTCTTGATGGAGATCACGATGTTGTTGAAATCGAACTTTTCCAGCAGGCGGACGTGGTACAGCGCGCTCTCCACCATCGCTTCGGGCACAGGCGCACCATATTTAGCAAGGATGTGCTTTTCCAGACTTCCGCCGTTGACGCCGATGCGGATGGGGATGTTCTTCTGCTGGCAGGCGTCCACCACCGCCTTCACCCGGTCGTCGTCGCCGATGTTGCCCGGATTGATGCGGATCTTGTCCACGCCCACGTCGGCGCAGGCGAGAGCCGCCTTGTAGTCGAAGTGGATGTCTGCCACGATGGGGATATTGACGGCGTTCTTGACGGCCTCGATGCACTTGGCGTCCGCCGCGCTGGGGCAGGTCACCCGCAGGATCTGACAGCCCGCCGCCTCGCAGCGCTTGGCCTGCGCCACATTGCCCTCGATGTCCTCCACCGGGACGTTCAGCATGGTCTGCACGGCGATGGGATTCTTGCCGCCGATGGTCACATTTCCGATCTTGACTTCACGCTTCAGCTGCCGCATGGTACTTCCCCTTTCAGATCACTCCTGTCACGAGCCGGACGATGTCATTGTACGTTGCAAAGAGCATCAGGCCGAACAGCAGCGCGAAGGCGGCGACGGTCAGACTGCCCTGAATTTTTTCCGGCACAGCATGGCCGGTGACTGCCTCGATAAGCAGGAAGACGATCTTGCCGCCGTCCAGCGCCGGGAACGGCAGCAGATTTAAGACGCCGAGGTTGATGGTGATGAGCGCCAGCAGCTCGAAAACATCCTCCCAGCCGTAGCTGGCGGCCTGCCCGATGGCGGTCACGATGCCCACCGGGCCGGACAGGTCGTTGATGCTCTCGCGGCCCCGCAGCAGGTCAGCCAGCGAGGTGTAGATGATCCGGCCATAGTAGATGACGCTGTTGGCCGCTTCTTTCAAGACGTTCTTCGGTGTTTTTTTGAGTCCGTAGACCGTGAAGCCCAGCGTCATGTGGGTCTGGCCCTGTGCATCCTGCCATGTGTCGAACTGGACGTCGGGCAGCTCCACCAGCTTCCCGTTCCGGCGGACGGTGAAGGCCGCACGGTAGCTCTCGGTGCGCATCAGCTCGTAGAGCATATCGTTGGCCACGAAGCAGTGCCGCCCGTTGACGGCCACGATCTCGTCCCCGGCCTGCAGGCCGGTCTGGCCGCAGAGGGCATTGTCCTCCACGGCATAGATGACCTTGCTGGTGATGGGTTCACTGCGCAGCGAGATGAGGAGCAGCAGCACCACAAAGCCCAGCACGAAGTTCATCACCGCGCCTGCTGCCATCACCAGCATCCGCTGCCAGACGGCGGCCTCGTTCAGGGGCTTGCCCGTCCGCTGTGCCAGCACCTCCGGCGGGATGGCCGGGGCGGCGTCCTCTTCGTTCCCGCCCTCGGCCTGCGTGCTCTCGGGGCTTTCCTCCCCTTCCAGCGCCACGAAGCCGCCCACGGGCAGGAGCCTCAGGGTGTACTGGGTGCCCTTGCGGTAGGTCTTGATGAGGGCCGGCCCCATGCCGATGGAGAACTCGTTGACTTGGACGCCGCAGAGCTTCGCCATCGCAAAATGGCCGAACTCGTGGATGGCGATGACTGCGCCGAAGATGAGCAGCGCAGCCGCAAAGGTGATGAAAACTGACATTCTTTCTCCTATCTCACAGGTGTGCTCTCACAAAGGCGCGGGCCATGCGGTCGCACTCGTACACATCCGCGAGGCTGTAGCTGCCGCCGAAGCTGTCGCTGTCCACGACGGCCTCCACCAGACGGCCGATGTCGAGGAAACCGATCTTGTCCTCAAGGAAGAGCCTGACGGCCTCCTCGTTGGCACCATTGGCAGCGCAGGGGCCGAGACCGCCCTTCCTGATGGCCTTTTTGCAGGCGGCAAGGCAGCGGAAGGTCTCCTCGTCGGCCACATCGAAGGTCAGCAGCTTGAGGGTGGTGAAGTCCAGCTCCGGCACGACGCCCGGCACACGGGCCGGGTAGGTCAGCGCATACTGGATGGGGATGCGCATATCCGGCACGCCCAGCTGGGCGATGATGGAGTTGTCGCTGTACTGCACCGCCGAGTGGACGATGCTCTGGCGCTGGACGACGATCTGGATCTTCTCGGGGGGGAGGCCGAACAGCCACACCGCCTCGATCAGCTCAAGGCCCTTGTTCATCAGGGTGGCGCTGTCGATGGTGATCTTCGCGCCCATGTTCCAGTTGGGGTGCCGGAGGGCGTCGGCCTTGGTCTTGCCCCGCAGCTCCTCGGTCTTCATCCCGAAGAAGGGGCCGCCGGAGGCCGTCAGCAGGATCTTCGTCAGGCTCTTGGCGCTCTCCCTGTCCTGCAAGCACTGGAAGATGGCCGAGTGCTCGCTGTCCACCGGCAGCAACCTGACGCCGTGCTCCGCCACCGCCTGCGTCACGAGATGTCCGCCGGTGACGAGGCTCTCTTTGTTGGCGAGGGCGAGGTCATGGCCGCTCTCAATGGCGGCAAGGCTGGCGCCGAGGCCCGCGATGCCCACCACGCTGTTCAGCACCACGTCCGGGCCATCCATGGCGGCGAGGGTCTTCAGCCCCTCGGGGCCGGTCAGGAGCTTGGGCGCGTCGGCGCGGCCCGCCAGTGCAGCCGAGAGCTTCTCTGCCCCGGCCTCGCTGGTCATGCAGACATACTTGGGGTGGAACTCTTCGATCTGCTGTAAGAGTTTATCCGTCTGGCTGTGGGCCGACAGACCGAACACCTCATACCCTTGGGCGCGGATAACGTCGAGGCTCTGGGTGCCGATGGAGCCGGTGGAACCCAGCAGCGTGATTTTTTTAGCCATAAAGCGCTACCTCCTGTTCTTTTTAGTAGTAGAACACTGCGATGACCACCATCGTGACAAAGGGCGCGATGAACATCACGCTGTCAAAGCGGTCGAGGATGCCGCCGTGCCCCGGGAAGATGGTGCCATAGTCTTTGATGCCGCACTGGCGCTTGACCACGCTGGCGAACAGGTCGCCGTAAATGCCCAGCACTGCGGCCACGCAGGCCAGCAGCGCGATGATGATATACATGGACACGCCGATGTTGGAGCGGGTGAACGCCTCCATCCGGTCTGCCGCCACCGAGTAGATGACCGTGACCAGCACGCCGAACACCATCGTGCCCAGCACGCCGCCCACAGCGCCCTCCACCGTCTTTTTGGGGCTGACCACCGGGCAGAGCTTATGCTTGCCGAAGGCACGGCCCGCAAAGTAGGCGCAGGTGTCGCCGCCCCATGCGAAGCAGAGAATGAGCAGGATGAAGAAGATGGCGTCGTAACCGAACTTCTCTACCGGCAGCAGCTCCTTGAGCCGGATGAAGGAGTAAAAGCAGAAGATGACGATGCCCGAAAACATTACAAGGCCGCTGGCTTTCTGGTAGCTGATGACGCCGTTGCGCACCACAAGATAGATGGCGTAGAACAGCACCACCAGGAAGGAGGCGGGCATCACCATCGCCCGGCAGATGCTGTAGCTCGACAGCATGATGAGCAGGGTGTAGGGCACCAGAATGCCCAGCAGCGGCCAGTCCTGTTTTTCGAAGCCCAGCGCAGAGTAGATCTCATGGAGGGCGATGAGGGTGATGGCCGCAATGACCAGATTGAACACCAGCGTATTGAAGGTGAACAAGACGCCCGCAAGGACGAACAGGCCCACCACAGCTGTGATGACTCGTGTTTTCATAGTTTCATGTTCTCCTTTGTTTCGTCCGGGAGCCGCTCCCCTGCTGCGGCAGAGGCAGCGGCATCAGCGCCCGAGGAAATACCGGACGCCCGCCGGGGGCCGCGCAGGCTGCGCGGCATCTGGGTGTGAAACGCCTTACAGGCCGCCGAAACGGCGGGAGCGCCGGTTGAACTCCGTGATGGCGGCGTCGAGGTCGCCGCGGGTGAAATCGGGCCACAGGACGTCCATTTCCACCAGCTCCGAATAGGCCGCCTGCCAGAGCATGAAGTTGGAGAGCCGCTTCTCCCCGCTGGGGCGGAGGATGAAGTCGGGGTCCTTCTGGCCGGCCGTGTACATCTGGGCCGAGAGGGCATCTTCCGTGATGTCCTCCGGCTTCAGCTCGCCCGCAGCCGCCTTGGCCGCGAGGCGCTGGGCTGCGCGGACGATCTCCGGCCGGCCGCCGTAGTTGATGGCGATGTTGATGGTCAGGCCGGTCTTGCAGGCAGAGTCCCGCTCCAGCTTGTTCATCAGCTCCTGCAGCTTAGGCTCCAGCACCGTGCGGTCGCCCATGAAGCAAATGCGGACGTTCCGGTTCTCGTAGTCGAAGCCCTTGATGAGGTATTCGCCGAACAGCCGCATGATGGCGCCCACCTCTTCGGCGGGGCGCTTCCAGTTTTCGGTCGAGAATGCGTAAAAATACACCGACTCCACGCCCAGCTCATCGCAGTAGTCCGCAATGTCCTGAAAGACCTGTGCGCCCTTCTTGTGCCCGGCGGTGCGGGGCAGGCCCCGGCTCTTGGCCCAGCGGCCGTTGCCGTCCATGATGATGCCGATGGACAGTCCCTTTGCAAAATCCTTTGGATGTTCCATTCTCTTCTTCCTCTACGATTCGTCTGGCAAAAAGTGCCGCGCACCTTCTCTCAGCGCACGGCACCTTCCTGCTTACAGCGGTCAGGCTCAGACGGACATGATCTCCTTCTGCTTCTCTTCCACGGCAGCGTCGATGTTCTTCACATACTTGTCGGTCAGCTTCTGGACATCCTCTTCCATGGTCTTCTGGGTGTCCTCGGTCAGCTCACCGGCCTTCTTCATGGCCTTGGCCTTATCCATCGCGTCGCGGCGGACGTTGCGGACGGCGACCTTTGCCTCCTCACCCATTTTGGAGACTTCCTTTGCCAGCTGCTTGCGGCGCTCCTCGTTGGGGGCCGGGAAGTTCAGGCGGATGGTCTGGCCGTCGTCGATGGGGTTGATGCCCACATCGCTGGCGAGGATCGCCTTGCTGATGGCACGCAGAAGCGTGCGGTCCCACGGGGTGATGGTCAGGGTGCGGGCCTCGCTGACAGCCACAGAAGCCACCTGCTGGATGGGGGTGGGAGAGCCGTAGTAATCCACGGTCACTTTGTCCAGAACGCCGGGGTTGGCACGGCCTGCGCGCACCGTCTTCAGCTCGCGCTCCAGATGCTCGACTGCACTCTTCATCTTGTCTTCAAATGCCTTGGTGTTGCTGCTCATTGTCCTAGTCTCCTGTTTGTTATCAATTTTCACCAGCCGCAGGACGCGTCTGGTTCATTCTATTGTCGGAAGCGGGGCGGTATGCTCAGCCCTCGTAGACCAGCGTGCCCACATTCTCGCCCTGCACGGCGCGGGCGATGTTGTCGGGGTCGGCCAGATCGAACACGAGGATGGGAAGCTTGTTGTCCCGGCAGAGGGTGGCTGCGGTGCCGTCCATGACCGCCAGACGGTCTTCCAGCACCTTGGTGAAGGTGAGGGTCTCGTACTTCTTGGCGTCGGGGTACTTGTGGGGATCCTTGTCGTAGACGCCGTCCACCATCGTGGCCTTGAACATGATGTCGGCGCTGACCTCAACGGCGCGCAGGGCCGTGGTCGTGTCGGTGGAGAAGAAGGGGTTGCCGGTGCCGCCGCCAAAGATGGCGATCTTGCCCGCGTCCATCGCACGGAGCGCATCCTTGCGGGTGAAGGCCGGGGCCACCTGCGGCATGGTGATGGAGGTGAACACCTCCGTCGGCACGCCCAGCTGCTCCAGCTTGTCGGAGACGGCCAGTGCGTTCATCACCGTTGCCAGCATACCGATCTTATCGGCCAGCGTGCGCTCCATCTTGCCGCTGGAACGGCCGCGCCAGAAGTTGCCGCCGCCCACGACGATGCCGATCTGGACGCCCAGCTCATGGGCCTTCTTCACGCCGCCGCAGATCGCGTCCATGGTCGGCTCGTCGAAGCCGGTGCCCTTCTCGCCGCCGAGTGCCTCGCCGCTGATCTTCAGAAGGATACGCTGATATTTCAATGCCATAATAACATACACCACCTGTATCAGATTTGGCCGCGCTGTGCGCTGCCGTTTTTATCTCCTGTCTATTTTACAATAAAACTGCTCCAAAGTAAACAGGCAAACGCCAGCTCTTCGGCAAAGGTTTCTCCCCCCGGCCCTCTTTGCGCAAAAAAAGACTGGACATTTGCCCCGGAACATGCTATAATACTGCTTGCATCCCGGCAAAATCGAATATGCGGGCATCGTACATCGGCTAGTATATCAGCCTTCCAAGCTGAGGAGGTGGGTTCGATTCCCATTGCCCGCTCCATGCAGAAAAGACGCTGGTTCGTAAAGAATCAGCGTCTTTCTTTATGCTCTGACCCAGTTTTTGACCCGCATTCCATTCCGGAGACCCAAAAGCGGCCCTTTCCCCGAAAAACAGGGAGAGGGCCGCTTTTCTGTTATATTATAATGTTATTGTCCTCACATACTCCACCGGCTCTTATCTGCCCGGGTGTCGAGATGCACCCAGCCGGTGCGGCGCTTCGGGTGGGCGGCGTCCTTCGGGTAGCGCCCGATGCCGCCCCGCCCGGGCAGCAGGGTCTCGGCGTAGGCGGCGACCGAGGCCACCGGGGTGTCCTCCACCCAGAAGTCCGCCGCCCGGCCCAGCAGGTGCTGGCTGGACTTGCTGCCGCCGACAGCAGCATTGTGGGCAGCGGTGCGGTAGCCGCTGGTGATATGCAGGGGCTTTCCGAAGTGCTCCCGGATGCACTGAAGCAGCACCACAAGCTCCTCGTCGAGGAGCACGACGTCGCTGCCCTTGCAGCCGAACTCCCACACCCGGAAGCTGGGCGAGAGCTGCCGGGTGGAGTCCCGGCGGAGACTGTATTCACAAATCGACATCTTCAGTCCTCCGCTCCGCCCTTCTTCCCGCAGATCTCTTCGAGCTCCGCCTTGGAGAGGATGCCCTTGCGGACATACACCCGCAGCATGGCCTCCGAGATGCGGCCCTGCTCCCAGCGTTCGGCCAGTTTTTCCTTGTTGCTCATGTTTTCGCCTCCTTTCTTATTCTGCATCCGGCAGGCTCAGGGCCACCATGTCTTCCAGCGCGTCCGCAATGCGGGTCTGGTCGGAGACGCCGGTGTCCGCAGGCGGGGCATCCTCAAAGGCCTCCATGGCGGCGAGGTAGTCCTCGTCGGTGGTGCAGCCGCTGAAGTCACAGCCTGCCCTGCGGCAGCGCTCCACGGCCTCGTCGAAGATGAGGGCCACGCTGCCATTGATGACGCCGCCGCCCACGATCATCTTCGCAAAGCGGCCCCACGGGTAGCGGTCGAGCCACTGTTCGGCGGTGAGCACCTCGCCCACCGGGGTGATCACATCGGAGCTGTTGTCGTAGATCTTGTAACGTGCCATTCTGAGTTTCCTCCTTATTCCTTATATGGTATAAACATCGACCGTGTCATGGTAGAGGCTATCCGTGTTCCTGCCGCCCGCGAACAGCACATAGTCCCCGACGGCGGCAGCGGCCATGCTGTCCCTCGCCTCGCTCAGGGCGGTGAGGGTCGTTCTGGTCAGCGAGGCGTCACAGACATCCACCGTGCTGGACTCATCGCCGCCTGCGAAAAATGCATACCCACCGGCCGTCACCGCATCCGGCTGTCTTGCCGCGCTGAGGATGCCAACCGTTGTTTTGGTGAGGGAGGCGTCGTAGACATCCGCATCGGCCGTATCGCCCGCAAAGAGGGCATATCCGCCCACCGCCGCCGCGGCATAGCTGTTCTGGGCACTGCTCAGGTCTGCCGCTGCCGTGAGGGTCAGGGAAGCGTCGTAGGCGTCCACCACAAGACTGCCATCCTTGGGGGTGCCGCCTGCAAAGAGGGCATGGCTCCCGACGGTCGCGCCCGCCGGGAAGAACCGTTTGGTGGACAGCGGCGTGCCCGCCGTCCGGGTGAGGGCCTCATCGTAGACGTCCACGGTCGTGAAAGCGCCGCCCGTGGTAAGGCCGCCATGACCGCCTCCGGCAAAGAGCGCACGGGAGCCAAGCACCGTGCAGCCCATCCTCGTCCGCATCCTGCTCAGCGCGGCGGCTGACGTCCGGGTGAGGGAGGCGTCGTAGGCATCCACCGTGTTATAGCCCCCTCGGGCGGTCGGCGTAGCAGTCCCGCCCGCAAACAGAGCATACGCCCCGAGCGGCACGGCGGAATGCAGATACCTCTTGTCCCCCAGCGCCGCCGGGGTCGTCCGTGTGAGGGAAGTGTCGTAAGCGTCCACCGTATTGCAGACCGCGTTCGAGGCCGTGCCAGCGAAGCGTCCGCCCCCGATGAGCGCACTGTTCCCTGCCGTCGCGGCCTTTGCGCCGTACTTCGGGTCCGCGAGAGGCACACCCGTCCCGGCATACTCCGGCTCTGCGCTGTAGCACAGCCGCGCCCTGTTCCCGACGCCGACGTACATCTTCCGGACTGCACGGGCCTTGCCCGCCACCCCGACATAGGCTTTTTTCATCCTGCGGGCGACGCCGCCCGCACCTACATAGATTCCCTTTGCCATCTTCTGCCCCCTTTACGCATACACGATGAGCACCTTGTTGGTGGCAAGGCTGCTGCCTGCACCGGGGTCGACCGTCTGGGCCGCAAAGGTGAATCCGTTGACACTGTTGGCCGTACCGCCCGCCGAGGAAGAACCTGCGTAGCTGTGAGTATGGCTGGCAGCGGCTTTCCCGGCCAACGCGCTGCCGACGGCCTTGGCATCTGCCGCCGCGCCTGACACAGCGAGGGTGGCATCCACCTCCACCGCCTTTCCCGCCGCGCCCGTCTGGCCCCTCGGGCCTTGCGGGCCGGTCGCACCGGCGGGGCCTGCCGGGCCGGTATCACCTTTTTCGCCTTTCGGCCCCTGCGGGCCTGTGTCGCCCTTCGGGCCTTGTGCGCCCCGTGCACCGGGGTCGCCCTTCTCGCCCTTGAAATTTCCCGAGGCGATGCCCTCTTGCAGAGTCTTCAGGCTGCGGGCCGCAGCGGCGGCGCTGTCCGACGCGCTGCTCTGGGCCGTCTCGGCCCGCACAGCACTCTTCTCCGCGTCGGCACCGGCCCTTTCCATCTGACCCACCAGCTGCTGCCATGCCGGAGTGCCCGGCGGCGGCAGAGTGCCGTCCTCTGTGCCGGAGTTTGCGGCCACCCGGTAGCGCAGGTCGGCACTGGTGAGGGTGCGGACGCCGTCGCTGCCCTCGAAGGTGATGCATCCTTCGCCGGGCACTGCCGTGACCAGCGCGGGCACCTCCACCACCCCATCCTCCACCAGCGATGCGGGCGGGCTGCCGCCCGGCGTGTGCCAGAACGCCCGGAGGGTCATCCCCTTCCACTCGTCGGCGGCGCTCACCCTCAGCCGGTAGACGCCGCAGTTCCTGCTGTAGCCGAGCTGCAGCGCATCCATGCTGCCCGGCATCTTTACTGCGCCGGAGGACGCAAGCGAGAGCTTGTATTCTATCATCCAGAGACCTCCTTTTTTGATTCGGCAGATGCTTTTCCGGCAGGGATGCTTCTGCCATCGCACCCCGCCGGGCCAAAAATGCCAAGCGGCTCCCGGGCGCAGTTAACAACCATTACTTGTCATTTCCGTCTTTTCTTGTGCCATATGGTAGCATCTCGCCGCTGCGAAGTCAACAGATTTTGCGAAATAGTCGGAAACTTGTGCGAAAACGCGCAGAAAATCGCGCTTTGCCCCTGTCGCAGGCAAAAAAACGGCCCGGGCCGTGTGCGTACACATCGGCTCGGGCCGGGGCATCTGATTCGATTTTATTGCGCCCGGGGCATCCTGCTCATCTGTCCCACTTGTCGCAAAGGGCGTTGATCTGGTCGGCGAACTTGGCGAGGTCCTTGTTGGCACCGCCCTCGTTGTGCTCGATGACCCGCAGCAGGCGCTTGCCTGCGCTGAGCAGCCGCTGGAAGACGGTGGCCGCACGGGCTGCACCCTCGCTGACGCGGTGCTCGATGCGGGTGCGGGTGCCTTCCTTCAGGCAGACAGCACCCTCGGCCCCGATGGCCCACTGCTCGCCGTTGTAGGGCGCACAGGCGGTGAAGCCCTGCTCGGTGAGGGTCTGGGTGAAGATATTCTCCACCTCATCCTCGCCATGGATGACGAAGACCCGCTTGGGCTTCGGCTCGAAGGAGTTGACCCACTTCAGCAGGCCCTCCCTGTCGGCATGGCCCGAAAGGCCGGTGAGCTGGCAGATCTCGGCCTGCACCTCGATGGACTCGCCGAAGAGTTTGACGTTCGTTGCCCCCTCCAGCAGGGAGCGGCCCAGCGTGCTCACGGCCTGATAGCCCACGAAGAGGATGGTGCACTCCTTCCGCCAGAGGTTGTGCTTGAGGTGGTGGCGGATACGGCCCGCCTCGCACATTCCGCTGGCCGAGATGATGACCTTGGGCACGGGGTCGGTGTTGATGGCGCGGGACTCGTCGCTGGTAACGCTGACCTTCAGGCCCGGGAACTGGATGGGGTCGATGCCCTTGGCCAGCAGGGCGTTGGCCTCCTCGTCGAAGCAGGAGGGGTCGGTATCCTTGAAGATGCGGGTGGCCTCGATGGCCAGCGGGCTGTCGATATAGACCGGGAAGCAGCCGTGGCCGGTGACAAGGTTCTTCTCCTTGATCTCACGGATGAAGTAGAGCAGCTCCTGCGTGCGTCCCACCGCAAAGCTCGGGATGACCACATTACCGCCCCGGTCGAAGGTGCGCTGCAAAATTTTCGCCAGCTCGCCCACATAGTCGGGCTTGGGGCCGTGGCAGCGGTCGCCGTAGGTGGACTCCATAAAGACATAGTCCGCATCCTTCAGGTAGGTGGGGTCCTTGATGATGGGCTGATGGAGGTTTCCGATGTCGCCGGAGAAGACGAGCTTGGTGGTCGCGCCGTTCTCCGTCACCCAGATCTCGATGCTGGACGAGCCGAGAAGATGGCCCACATCCACAAAGCGGATGACGAGGCCGGGGGCAAGCTCGACCTCTTTGTTGTAGTCGAACCCCCGGAACAGCGCGATGGCCGCCTCGGCGTCCTGAATGGTGTACATCGGCTCCACCGGCTCCGCGCCGGAGCGCTGGCCCTTGCGGTTCTTCCACTCGGCCTCGAACTCCTGAATGTGGGCCGAGTCCCGCAGCATGATGCTGCACAGCTCTGCCGTGGGCTTAGTAGCGTAGATTCTGCCCCGGAAGCCGTTGCGCACCAGCAGGGGCAGCAGGCCCGTGTGGTCGATATGGGCATGGGTGGCCAGCACGCCGTCGATCTCGCCCGGTGCAACAGGGATAGGCTGGTTCTCGTAGACATCCTTGCCCTGCTCCATCCCGCAGTCGATGAGGTAGCGCTGTCCCGCCGCTTCCAAAAGGGTACAGCTGCCGGTCACTTCGTGGTTGGCACCCAAAAACGTCAGTTTCATAGACACACCTCCAACGGATCTATCCAACTTTGGTGTATTAAGTATAACACGTTTTGCCCTGCAATGCCGCCCAAATCGAAGGCCGATTCTCGGGCAAAACGCCGAAACCATCAAAAATTTTTTATACAATCTTGACAAACCACCCCCGGATGATATAAACTTAAATCGTATGACGTAACTTCTACAGAGATTCCAAATAGAGAGGTTGTATTTTATGGTTCGTAACGATTTGCGCAATGTCGCTATCATCGCTCACGTTGACCACGGCAAGACCACGCTGGTGGACGCGATGCTGCATCAGAGCGGCGCTTTCCGCGACAATCAGGTCGTGGCAGAGCGTGTCATGGACAGCGGTGACATCGAGCGTGAGCGCGGCATCACCATTCTGGCCAAGAACTGCTCCTGCACCTACAAGGGTGTCAAGATCAATATCGTCGATACCCCGGGCCACGCCGACTTCGGCGGCGAGGTCGAGCGCGTGCTGAAGATGGTCAACGGCGTCCTGCTGCTGGTGGACGCTGCCGAGGGCTGTATGCCCCAGACCCGTTTCGTGCTGCAGAAGGCTCTGCAGCAGAACCTGAGCCTCGTGGTGGCCATCAACAAGATCGACCGCCCCGACGCCCGCATCAAGGAAGTCATCGACGAGGTGCTCTACCTGCTGATGGATCTGGGCGCTACCGATGAGCAGCTGGACTGCCCCATGCTGTTCTGCTGCGGCCGTGAGGGCACCGCAAGCCTCGACCCCGATGTGCCCGGCACCGATCTGGTCCCCCTGTTCGACACCCTGCTGAGCACCATCCGCCCCCCCGAGGGCGACCCCGAGGCTCCCTTCCAGATGCTGGTGTCCTCCGTGGACTACAACGAGTTCGTGGGCCGCATCGGCATCGGCCGTATCCAGAACGGCGTCGCCAAGGTGGGCGAGGAAGTGGTCGTCTGCGACTGGCACAACCCCGACCTGAAGATGCGCGGCCGTCTGACCAAGCTGTATGACTTCCAGGCCAATGGCCGCCAGCCCTGCGACAACATCACCGCAGGCGACATCGTGGCCTTCTCCGGCCTGCCGGACGTCACCATCGGCAACACCCTGTGCAGCCCCTCCAGCGTGGAGCCGCTGCCCTTCGTGAAGATCAACGACCCCACCGTCGAGATGACCTTCTCCGTCAACGACAGCCCGCTGGCCGGCCGCGAGGGCAAGTACGTCACCAGCCGCCAGATCCGCGACCGTCTGCAGAAGGAACTGCTGAAGGACGTCGCCCTGAAGGTGGAGGATTCTGCCACCACCGATTCCTTCCGCGTCATGGGCCGTGGCGAGATGCATCTGTCCATCCTCATCGAGACCATGCGCCGCGAAGGCTATGAGCTGCAGGTCTCTCCCCCGCACGTCCTGACCAAGGTCATCGACGGCAAGACCTACGAGCCTATGGAGCACGTCGTCATCGACGTCCCGACCCAGTATCAGGGCGCTGTCATGACCGGTCTGGGCCAGCGCAAGGCCATCCTGCAGCAGATGGAGTCTCTGGGCACCGACCGCGTGCGTCTGGAGTTCCGTATGCCCAGCCGCGGCCTGTTCGGCTACCGCAACCAGTTCCTGACCGACACCCACGGCGAGGGCATCATCAACCAGATCTTCGACGGCTATGATGTCTGGGCTGGCATGATCGCCAACCGCTCCACTGGCTCTCTGGTCAGCTTCGAGACCGGCGAGGCCGTCACCTACGGCCTGTTCAACGCCCAGCAGCGCGGCACCCTTCTGGTGGGCGCGGGCGAGAAGGTCTACGAGGGCATGGTCATCGGCTACACCGCTTCCGGCGAGGATGTGGACGTCAACGTCTGCAAGACCAAGCACCTGACCAATACCCGTGCTTCCGGCTCTGACGACGCCCTGCGCCTCATCCCCATCAGCAAGCTGAGCCTTGAGGGCTGCCTTGAGTTCCTTGCTCCGGATGAGCTGCTGGAGGTCACTCCCGAGAACCTGCGCATCCGCAAGCAGATCCTCAACCACGAGCAGCGCATGAAGGCAAAGAGCAAGCTGAAGTAAGCTCTTCCCCTATAAAAGCAGCGATCCCGTCCCCTGCATCCCGGATGCAGAGGGCGGGATCTTTTTGCAGCAAAACATCCGCAGCGGCCCGGAACGGGCGCAATGCGGATGTTTTTTCTTATTCCGATGTTCAGCCTGCGTAGGCGCTGCCCGGCGTCCAGACGTTGTCCGCCGCGTACTTGGCGTGGTTGCGCAGATACGTCACCCACGCGCCGTAGCCGTTGCCCGCCGAGAAGTGGACGCCGTCCGGCGCAGCCAGCACCTCTTTCAGGTTGCCCTCGCCGTCGGCCAGCGTCTCCCACAGGTCGAGGTAGACGCAGCCCTTGTCGGCGGCCAGCAGGGCCAGCTGCTCGTTCACCGAGCGGATGATGTCCGAGGCAAGGCCCGGCTTTTCCACGGCCGCCTCGGGGCGGACGGGCGGGATGGACTGGACATAGATGACGCACCCCTCGCCCAGCGTCTGGCGCAGGACATCCAGCATCTGACCGTAATAGGCGAGGAAGCGGTCTGCCGCGCCCACGGTGGTCAGGGTGTTGGTGCCCAGCAGGATATACAGCTTCTTGGGCTGGGCGGCGGCCAGCACATCCAGCGCTACCTCCGGCCCACGCACGCTGCTCTTGACCGCGCTGCGGTTGACGATGGCGTCCGGGCCGACGCCGGTGTAGCCGCAGATGAGCGCGCCGCCGAGGTTGATGCTGTAATCCGAGAAGCCCACGGTCAGGCTGTCGCCAAGGAAGGCCGCGTCGGAGAAGTAGCTCAGATCGACCTGCCCGCAGGCGGGTTGGCGGATGACGCTGCTGTCGTAGGCCCTGACGCTGTAGGCCCCCGCCGTCTGGCGGGCCGGGCCGAACTGCTCCAAGGTCACGGCGGCGGTGCCGTCTGCTGCCGGGGCGGTGCTGTCGGCGCTGCTGTCCGCCCCGCCCTGCATCGGCAGGGGGGCGAGGATATTCTGCGCCGTGCCGTTGGCCGTCACTGTTGGCAGCTCTTCGGCCTGCTTCTGTCCGTGCTCGAGGATGACCGTGATGGCGAAGCTCACCAGCAGGATGCCCGCTGCGGCCCCTGCGAGCCGTGCGAAGCCTCCCGCGCCGCCCCGCCGTCTCCGGCTGGTGCTGTGATACTCATGTGAAATGCCCATAAAGGTGTTCCCGCTTTCGTTTGGTTCTGATGATAGTCTGCCCGGGATGGGGCGGGTTATCCCCCCGCTGCGGCCCGTCAGCGCTGTGTGAACCCTATTTTATCATAATTTTTTTGCCTCTGCAACCAATTAGGGCTTGCATACAACAGGCAAAACGGTTACAATAGGAGTAGAGCAGGTTTTTGCACACATTTCTCGAAGTGCTTGCACGACCTGCTAGAATTTTTGTGCGAGTTGTGGCTGCCGGTTGTTGGCTCTGCCCCCGCCTGTACACTGTGCAGGGTGTGCGGGCCTCGGAAGGGACAGGGCGCGGAGCGGCGCTGCGGCGCACAGGAAGTCCAATTTATCGGTAAATGATACAAGGAGGTTCTCATGGCCAAGAATGTGATCATCGGCCAGAGCGGCGGCCCCACCGCCGTCATCAATTCCAGCCTCGCGGGCGTCTACAAGGCCGCCTGCAGTCTGGGCGCAGACAAAGTCTACGGCATGAAGCACGGCATCGAGGGGCTGCTGAAGGAGGAGCTTGTGGAGCTGAACGTCCTGCTGGACGACCGGCTCAGCATCGAGCTGCTCAAGCGCACGCCGTCCAGCTATCTGGGCAGCTGCCGCTACAAGCTGCCCGAGCCGGAGGCAGACTCCACGCCCTACGTCAAGCTGTTCACCCTGTTTGACAAGTACGACATCTGCGCAGTGTTCTACATCGGCGGCAACGACTCGATGGACACCATCGCCAAGCTCAGCCGCTACGGCGCACAGGTGGGCAGCACGGTGCGGTTCATCGGCGTGCCCAAGACCATCGACAACGACCTCTGCCTCACCGACCACACCCCCGGCTACGGCTCTGCGGCCAAGTACATCGCCACCATCCTCAAGGAGGTCATCCGCGACTCTTCCGTCTACGACATCCGGAGCGTGACCGTGGCCGAGATCATGGGCCGTCACGCCGGCTGGCTGGCCGGTGCGGCCTGTCTGGCGGGCGGCGACGACTGCGACGGCCCCGACCTCATCCTTCTGCCGGAAGTCCCCTTCGAGCCGGACAAGTTCCTCGCCAAGGTGGACGAACTGCAGCGGGTGAAGTCCAATGTCATCATCGCGGCCAGCGAGGGCGTCAAGACCGCCGACGGCACCTACCTGTGCGACCTCGTCTCCACGGCAGGCCAGCTGGACGCCTTCGGCCACAAGGCCATCCTCAGCGGCACCAGCCGCTATCTGTCCGACCTCATCCACGACAAGCTGAACTGCAAGAGCCGCGCCATCGAGTTCTCGACGCTGCAGCGCTGCGCCAGCCATCTGGCCAGCCGCACCGACGTGAACGAGGCTTACGCCGTGGGCGGCGCTGCGGCGGCAGCAGCCTTTGCCGGTGAGACGGGCAAAATGATCGCGCTCAAGCGCGTATCCGAATATCCCTACCAGTGCATCACCGAGGCAGTGGACGTCCAGAAGGTGGCAAACCTTGAGAAGAAGGTGCCGCTGGACTGGATCGCCCCCGACGGGATGCAGGTGACGGCGGCGTTCGAGGAGTACGCCCGCCCGCTGATCCTCGACGAGGTCACTCCCGTCTACGTCAACGGCACGCCCCGCCACATCCATCTGTAAGGATCGCCTTTTTCCTTTCCCCGCGTCTGTTTTCGTGCACCTGCACGTTTATAGCAATTCAACTTTTTAATGCAACAGCAACAGCGTTGAATTGCATAT
>NZ_DAWCVJ010000034.1:0-25650 GCF_052358865.1 Faecalibacterium sp. | reverse complement strand
TGTGACCGTGCGGATGATAAATACGGCGGTCGGCTGCCTGTCCATGTGCGGCTGATTCTGGACGAGTTCGCCAACATCGGGCAGATTCCCAACTTCGACAAGCTGATCGCCACCATCCGCAGCCGGGAAATCTCGGCATCCATCATTTTGCAGAGCCAGTCGCAGTTGAAAGCCATCTACAAAGATGCAGCCGAAATCATTTCGGACAACTGCGATTCTGTTCTCTTTTTGAGTGGGCGGGGCAAAAATGCCAAAGAGATCTCCGATGCGCTGGGGAAAGAGACCATCGACAGTTTCAACACCAGCGAGAACCGGGGCTCTCAAACCTCCCACGGACTGAACTATCAAAAATTAGGAAAGGCGTTGATGTCAGAGGACGAAATTGCAATCATGGACGGCGGCAAATGTATTTTGCAGCTGCGGGGCGTGAGGCCGTTCTTCTCGGAGAAGTTCGACATCACCAAGCACCCGCACTACAAATACCTTGCGGACGCGGACAAGAAAAACACCTTTGATGTGGACAGGTTCTTATCCACCCTGCGCCGGAAGCGGCAGCAGGTAGTCGCACAGGACGAAAGTTTTGACCTGTACGAAATCGACCTGTCGGATGAAAATGCAGCCGAATAATTTTATTTTTGAGTGCCGCAGAACAAGCGGCAGAAAGTGAGGACCTTATGGAATTTTTCAACAGCGCAGTTGATACTTTGCAGACGATTGTGGTCGGTCTGGGCGGTGCCCTGTGTGTCTGGGGCGGCATCAACCTGTTGGAGGGCTATGGACAGGATAACCCCGGCAGCAAGAGCCAGGGCGTGAAGCAGCTGGTCGCGGGCGGCGGCGTTGCCCTGATCGGCGTGACCCTTGTCCCGCTGCTGTCCGGGCTGCTGGGCTAAGTCCTGCATCGCTACCTACAATTTTCCGAACAACGAATACTTAAAATCCTACTCCGCGCGCTCCCTCTCACATGGGAGGGCGCGGGAAAGGAGGTATCTTTGCTTGATTAGTGAGATCATCGAGAAATGGATAAAAGGCATTTTGATAGATGGCATCACGGGCAACCTCTCCGGCCTGTTCGATAACGTGAACGCCAAGGTGGGCGAAATCGCTTCGGATGTCGGCTCTACCCCGCAGGCGTGGAACAGCGGCATTTTCAATATGCTGCGTAGTCTTTCCGAAACGGTGGTGCTGCCCATTGCGGCGGCCATCCTTGCCCTTGTGATGTGCCACGAGCTTATCCAGATGATTACCGAGAAGAACAATATGCACGACTTCGACACCTCCATGTTCTTCCGCTGGATTTTCAAGTCTGCCTTTGCCATCCTCATAGTCAGCAACACATGGAACATCGTCATGGGCGTGTTCGATGCCACCCAGAGCGTTGTCAACCAAAGCTCCGGCGTGATCATTGGCGAAACATCCATCCACTTTGACCGCCTGATACCCGGACTGGAATTTCAGCTGGAAAGCATGACCATTGGCAGTCTGCTCAGCCTGTGGTTCCAAACCCTTGTTGTGGGCCTGACCATGAACATCCTGTCCATCTGCATCTTCCTTGTGACCTACGGCCGCATGATTGAGATTTACGTTGTGACCGCACTGGGGCCTATCCCGCTGGCGACCATGGGCAGCAGCGAGTGGCGCAGCACCGGGCAGAACTACTTGAAGTCTTTGCTGGCACTGGGTTTCCAAGCGTTCCTGATTATGATTGTCGTGGGCATCTATGCGGTGCTGATACGCAACATTTCAGGTGCAGCGGACATTGCCGGGGCCATCTGGGGCTGCATGGGCTACACCGTGCTACTCTGTTTCTGTCTGTTCAAGACCGGCAGCATCAGCAAGTCGGTGTTTGGTGCCCACTAAGGCCGAGAAAGGAAAAACGTATGGCGTATGTGACCGTTCCCAAAGATTTGACCCATGTAAAATCCAAAGTCTTATTCGGGCTGACCAAGCGGCAGCTGGTCTGCTTCGGCGGCGCGCTCCTCACGGGCGGGCCGCTTTATTTTTTGGCCCGGAACTATCTTTCCAACAGCGCAGCGGCCCTGCTGATGATTTTTGCCATGCTGCCGGGGCTGCTATTTGCTCTGTTCGAGCGGCACGGCCAGCCCCTTGAAGTAGTGATTCAGCAAATGATTCAGTGCTGCTTTATCCGTCCCAAGGAAAGGCCCTATCAGACCAACAACGCTTACGCCGCCCTTGTGCGGCAATACCAAATGGAACAGGAGGTAAAGGCCATTGTCCAGAAAAACGATACCCCGCGAAAGCGAAAAGCCCAAAAAGCTCACCCGCGCCCAGAAAAAAGAAATTGATACCGTTATCCGCAAGTACAAGGGCGACGGCAAGCCCCGCACGGCACAGGCCACCATCCCGTATGAGGCCATCTACCCGGACGGTGTGTGCCGCATTGACCGACGCACATTCTCCAAGTGCATTGCCTTTGAGGACATCAGTTATCAGCTGGCCCAGCCGGAAACAAGAGCCGCCATCTTTGAACACCTGTGCGACCTCTACAACTATGTGGATGCTTCCATTCATGTGCAGCTGTCTTTTCTCAATCGCAAGGTTGACCCGGTGCAGTACGCAAAAAGTTTTGAGATCGCACCGCAAGGGGATGATTTTGACGACATCCGCGCCGAGTACACCGCCATCCTGCAAAAGCAGCTTGCCAGCGGAAACAACGGCATTGTCAAAACCAAATATCTGACGTTTACCATTGAGGCCGACAGTCTAAAAACAGCGCGGGCCCGTCTGACGCGCATTGGCCTTGACCTGCTGGGCTATTTCAAGACCATGGGCTGTGTGGCACACGTTATGGACGGACAGGAGCGTTTGGAAGTTCTGCACGGCATCTTCCACCCGGACGGCGAACCGTTCCGTTTTGACTGGGACTGGCTGGCACCCTCCGGCCTGTCTACCAAGGATTTTGTGGCCCCGTCCTCCCTCTGTTTCGGTACGGCCAAAACCTTTGGTTTGGGCGGCAAGTATGGAGCCGTGAGCTTTTTACAAATCCTTGCGCCGGAACTTTCGGACGAAATGCTGGCCGACTTCCTCAAAACGGAAAGCGGGATTCTCGTCAATCTCCATGTGCAGGCCATCGACCAGACCGAGGCCATCAAAACCATCAAACGGAAAATCACAGACCTTGATGCTATGAAAATTCAGGAACAGAAAAAGGCTGTCCGTTCCGGGTACGACATGGATATACTCCCCAGCGACCTTGCCACCTACGGCGAGGATGCCAAAAAGCTGCTGAACAAACTGCAAACAAGAAATGAGCGATTGTTCATGCTGACTTTTTTAGTGCTGAACGTGGCCGACACCAAGCAAAAGCTGGGCAACGATGTGTTCCAATCGGCGGGTGTGGCGCAGAAGTACAACTGTTCCCTTGTCCGGCTGGACTACCAGCAGGAGCAGGGCCTTGTGTCCAGCCTGCCGCTGGGCATCAACCAGATAAAGATTCAGCGCAGCCTTACCACCTCCAACGTGGCGGTGTTCGTGCCCTTTGTGACGCAGGAGCTTTTCCAGAGCGGTGCGGCCATGTACTACGGCATCAACGCAAAATCCCACAACATGATCATGCTGGACCGCAAGCAGGCCCGGTGTCCCAACGGCCTAAAGCTGGGCACGCCCGGCAGCGGCAAATCCATGAGCTGCAAGTCCGAAATCGTCAGTGTGTTTTTAACGACTGCTGACGATATTTTTATTTCAGACCCAGAGGCCGAGTATTATCCGCTGGTCAAGCGGCTGCATGGGCAGGTCATCAAACTTTCGCCCACCAGCAAGGACTATGTAAATCCGCTGGACATCAACCTCAACTACTCCGAGGATGATAGTCCTTTGGCCCTAAAATCGGATTTTGTGCTGTCGTTCTGTGAGCTGGTCATGGGCGGCAAAACAGGTCTGGAAGCGATTGAACGCACCGTGATAGACCGTGCCGTGAAAGCTATCTATCGTCCCTATCTGGCGAATCCCTGCCCGGAGAATATGCCGATTTTGTCTGACCTCCACCAAGCCCTGCTCGACCAACACTTGCCGGAAGCGGACCGGGTAGCGCAGGCATTGGACTTGTATGTGTCCGGCTCGCTGAATGTGTTTAATCACAAAACGAATGTGGACATCCACAACCGGCTTGTGGCCTTTGACATCAAAGAGTTAGGAAAACAGTTAAAAAAATTGGGGATGCTCATTATCCAAGACCAGATATGGGGCCGCGTCACCCAGAACCGCAGCCAAGGCCGGGCCACATGGTATTTTGCAGACGAGTTCCACCTTTTGCTGAAAGAGGAACAGACCGCCGCGTACAGTGCCGAGATTTGGAAGCGCTTCCGCAAATGGGGCGGCGTGCCCACAGGCGCCACCCAGAATGTGAAGGATCTTCTTTCTTCCCCGGAGATTGAAAACATTCTGGAAAACAGCGACTTTATCACGCTGCTGAATCAGGCATCCGGCGACCGCAAAATCCTTTCGGAACGGCTGAACCTCTCCGCAGACCAGCAGAAGTACATCGACAATTCCGAACCGGGCGAAGGACTGCTGATTTTTGAAAATGTGGTGCTGCCGTTTTCCAACCCCATTCCGAAAAACACCCAGCTCTATAAGATCATGACCACCCGGCTCAGCGAGGTGGTGGAGCTATGAGCTTAACACATTTCAGCTTGTTTTCCGGCATCGGCGGCATCGACCTTGCCGCGGAAGCAGCGGGGTTTACCTCTGTCTGTCAATGCGAGTGGGCGGCATTTCCCGCCGCTGTGCTGGCAAGCCACTGGCCGGAAGTGCCCCGTTTTCAGGACATCACCACTGTAACAAAGGAGGCTTTCTTTGAAAAAACAGGACTTCACACCGTCACCCTCATTTCAGGTGGCTTCCCGTGCCAGCCGTTCTCAACCGCAGGGCGGCAGCGCGGCTTCCACGATGAACGCTACCTGTGGCCCGAAATGCTGCGGGTCATCCGGGAATTGCAGCCCCGTTGGGTGCTTGGAGAAAATGTTGCTGGCTTCCTCCGTATGGGGCTCGACAAAACGCTCATTGACTTGGAGCAGGCAGGTTACGATGTTCGGGTTTTCGTATTACCTGCTGCTGCCGTTGGCGCGTGGCACGAACGGAAACGGGTATTCATCATCGGCTCCGCTGCTTCCCACACCCCTTGCCAGCGACACCGGGGATGTGGGCAAGGGGTTGGACATCCAAATCTCTGCGAACGGCAGCTATCGCAAGATGAACAAGGATGGCAAAGCATGGACGGCGCGGCTCTCTCATGTGGTCTACCGCATGACCCCCACCACGCTGGAAAGGCCCTACCTCAACCCGGACTGGGTAGAGTGGCTGATGGGTTTCCCGCGCAAATGGACGGACATTCCCTTTGGGCCGAAGAACCCGCCGACATCCCGCGCCTGACCGAAGAGGTGCCGAACCGCAGCAAGCGGATGAAAACACTGGGCAATGCAGTTTCGCCGCCGCAGGTGTTCCCGATTCTCAAATACATTGCGGACATTGAAACGGGCCGCTGTCCGATGGGAGGTGAAGAACCTTGAAAGAATTGCAGGCAAAAGCCAAAGTCACCCAGACCATGACCCGTGACGGTCTGGCGGTGGAAAATCAAGCGGACAGCACTGTAGAGAATGTTTCCAGTCGGGAAGCGGAACAGGACTACTCCACGGATGCTGAGGGCAAGGCCGAAAAAATTCTGGAACGGGCCGAGGACATCAAGGACGGGCATAAAAATAAAAAGAAAGCGAAAAAGGCAGCAGAAACAGCGGCCACCGCTGAAAGTGAAGATGGTCTGCACCGTTCCGCTGCCCGTTTGGAATTGACCGAGGAAGAACGGGCAGACCCGGCGTTGCAGCCGTTTATTCAAAAAGCGGAAGCAAAGGCTGACAAACTGGATGCGGCCCGCGCTGCTCTGCCGAAGAAGCGTGTCCCGGTCAAGGAAAAAGTTTACGATGCAGCCAGCGGCAAGGCAAAATCCACCCTGCGGTTTGAGCAGCAGGACAAAGGCCCACCCAGCCTGAAACCAAACCCGGCCAGTCGGCCGCTGTCGGAAGCATTGCTGTTTGCTCACGGAAAAATCCACGAGGTCGAACACGAAAATGTGGGTGTAGAGGGCGGCCACAAGGGAGAAGAACTGGTGGAGCGGCAGACGGCCAAGGCCATCCGCAGCGGCATCCGACACCACAAGATGAAGCCCTACAAGGCTGTGGAAAAGGCAGAGCGTCAGCTCATGTCTGCCAATGCAGAATACTTTTACCAGAAATCCTTGCGGGACAATCCGCAAATTGCACAGGCGGCCAGCAACCCCATTTCCCGGATGTGGCAGAAACGGCGTATCAAACAGCAGTATGCCAAAGCTGCACGGCAGGCCGGCCAAGCCGCCGCGCAGGGTGCAGCCGCCACCGCAGAGAACGGTTTCCGGGTAACAAAACTGGCAGCCGATGGCGGCGAACGGGTAGCCGAATTTGCGGCCCAGAACTGGAAAACCATTCTGATCGTGGCGGTGTTCGGTCTGCTGGCTCTGCTCTTGATAACGGGTTTGCAGTCCTGCACCGTGATGGCGGGCACCGCTGGAACCGGCGTGACGGCATCCTCTTATTTTTCCAAGGACAAGGATATGCTGGGTGCAGAGAAAGCCTACGCCAAGCTGGAACAAAAACTGCAACGGTATCTCGACACCTACGAGGCCACCCACAACTACGATGAATACCATTTTTATCTGGACGAAATCGAGCATGACCCCTATGTGCTGATCTCCATTTTGTCCGCGCTCCATGATGGCGTTTTTACATTGGCCGAGGTGCAGGGCGAACTTGAAATGCTCTTTGCAAAGCAGTACATCCTGACCGAGACCGTGACCATGCAGATACGTTACCGTACAAAAATGATGGTCATTATTGGCCCATATGGCGTGCCGCAAGTTATCACCTACCAAGAACCGTATGAATACTACATCTGCACGGTCAAGCTGAAGAACAAGGATTTATCCCACCTACCCGTGGAAGTACTGACCGAAGAACAGCTTAGTGCCTATTCGCTCTATATGCGCACGCTGGGCAACCGGCCGGATTTGTTTGGCAAAGCGCAATACCCCAATGCGTCCACCATCAAACAGCCCACCTACTACGATATTCTCCCGGAAGCACTAAAGGATGATAGGTTTGCCGCCATGATGGAGGAAGCCACGAAGTACATCGGCTACCCGTATGTGTGGGGCGGCAGTTCGCCCAGCACCAGCTTTGATTGCAGCGGCTACATTTCGTGGGTGCTGAATCATTCCGGCTGGAACGTGGGACGCCAGACCGCACAGGTCCTTTACAACCTCTGTACTCCTGTTTCGACAGCGCAGGTCAAACCGGGCGACCTTGTGTTTTTCAAGGGAACCTACGATACCCCCGGCGTGAGCCATTGCGGCATCTATGTGGGCAATTCCATCATGCTGCACTGCGGCGACCCCATCTCTTACACAAATCTCAACTCAAAATATTGGCAGGAACATTTTTACAGCTATGGGCGTTTACCGTGACGCCAGAAAGGATTTTGTATGGCAAAAAGACTTTCCCGCATTGAGCGCGACATTGAACGGCTCAAAGAAAAAATCTCCGAATACCAGCAGCAGTTGAAAGAACTGGAAGCTGCAAAGACCGAACAGGAAAATCTTCAAATCATTCAGCTGGTGCGCAGCATGAACATGACGCCGGACGAGTTTGCAGCCTTCCTGCGCAGCGGTGCGCTGAACGCGGCACCCACCGTCACCCCGTACCACAAACAGGAGGATGCCGCCGATGAAACCTGACAACTGGAACCGCTTCGCTGCCGGACTGCTGGCTATCCTGCTCTGCCTCTGCTCCTTTTCCATGCCCGCTTTCGCAAGCGGTACTGACCCTGCCCCGGAACCTCTGCCGGAGATTATCGAAGAAGAACCCACCACGGGCGGCATGGAGCCGGAGGGCGTGCCCATCACGCCCAAGGGCAACGCAACACTGGTGGATGATTTTTACGGCGACAAGCAGCTTATCACTGTGACCACTAAAGCCGGGAATTATTTTTACATTCTCATTGACCGAGCCAACGAGGACAAAGAAACCTCTGTCCACTTCCTGAACCAAGTGGATGATGCCGACTTGCTGGCTCTGCTGGATGAAGAACCGCAGGAAACCGAAGTCTGCACCTGCACCGTGAAATGTGAGGCCGGGGATGTCAATGAAAACTGCCCCTTGTGTGAAAAGAGCCTGCGCAACTGCATGGCCCCGGAAGCGGTGAAAACTGACACCGAAACGCCGCAGGAAAAGCCGAAGTCCAACATGGGCAGTCTGATGATCCTACTGGTGCTGGCTCTGGCTGGCGGTGGTGCGGCCCTCTATTATTTCAAGTTCCGCAAGCCCAAGGCCGATACCACCGGGCACGATGATCTGGACGAATACGATTTTGGCGAGGACGAAGATGCAGACGAGGAACCGGCTGAAATCGAGATTCATTCGGAGGATGGACAGGAGAACGAAACATGAACTTTCAGCTGGTGATTGCCGAAAAGCCCAGTGTGGCCCGCAGCATTGCCGCCGTGATCGGAGCCACTGAAAAGCAAAACGGCTACTGGCAGGGCGGCGGGTATCTGGTCAGCTGGTGCATCGGGCATCTGGTGTCCTTTGCGGAAGCGGGCCAGTACGATGAAAAATACTGTAAATGGCGGTATGAGGATTTGCCCATCCAGCCCCAGTCGTGGCAGTTCATTGTCCCGGACGAAAAGAAACAGCAGTTTGAAATCGTCCGCGCCCTGCTCAACCGCCCGGACGTGGACAGCGTGACCGCCGCGACCGACGCAGGCCGGGAGGGAGAACTGATTTTCCGTTTCGTCTACCAAATGGCCGGCTGCACGAAACCTGTGAAGCGGCTCTGGATTTCCAGCATGGAGGATGCTGCTATCCGGGAGGGCTTCGCAAACCTGCGCCCGGATTCGGACTACGATGCGCTATACCAGTCGGCCCTCTGCCGTGCAAAGGCGGATTGGCTGGTGGGTATCAATGCAACACGGCTGTTTTCGGTGCTGTATCACAAGACCCTGACGGTGGGCCGGGTGCAGACCCCGACACTGAAAATGCTGGTGGACCGGGATGCAAAAATCCTGCGCTTCCAGAAAGAAAAGTATTATACAGTCGGCATTCAGTCCGGCAGCCTGAAAGCGTACAGCGGGCGCATTGCGGTTGCAGAAATCGCAAATTCTCTCAAAGAAAAATGCACGGGTACAACTGCCGTCTGTACTTCTGTCAAGCGGGAGAAAAAGACAGAACAGCCGCCCAAACTCTATGACCTGACCACTTTGCAGCGGGAGGCAAACCGTCTGTTCGGTTTCACGGCAAAGCAGACCCTTGACTACGCCCAGCAGCTTTACGAAAAGAAACTGCTGACCTATCCCCGCACAGACAGCCAATATCTGGCCGAGGACATGGGCCGGACAGCACAACATCTTGTGTCTGACCTACTGGGGCTGCTGCCCTTTGCCCAAGGGCTTGACTTGACCCCGGAAGTGGGCCGGATTCTGAACAGCAAAAAGGTATCGGACCACCACGCCATCATCCCCACGTCCGAATTTGTAAAGCAGGGTTTCACTGGTCTTGCCGAGAGTGAATGCAAGCTGATGAACCTTGTCTGCTCCAAACTGCTCTGCGCGATAGCCGCGCCCCATGAGTACGAAACTGTGACTGCTGTGTTCTCCTGCGCCGGGAACGAGTTCACCGCCAAGGGAAAGACGGTGCTTGTCCCCGGTTGGAAAGAGATCGACCAGAGGTTCCGCTCCACCCTGAAAGCAGATACCGAGGAAGAAGTGCTGAACACCCTGCCGGAACTGGCCGAGGGGCAAAGTTTTTCTGTGGTGGCTGACATTTCAGAACATTTCACGTCCCCGCCGAAAGCCTACACCGAAGATACGCTCCTGTCAGCAATGGAGCGGGCCGGGGCCGAGGATATGCCGGAAAACGCAGAACGCAAGGGGCTGGGCACTCCGGCCACCCGTGCCGCGATTCTGGAAAAACTGGTGCAAATGGGCTTTGTGCAGCGCAAGGGCAAGCAGCTTGTCCCCACCAAGGACGGCATCAATCTGGCGGTGGTTCTGCCGGAAAGCCTGACCTCTCCCGCTCTGACTGCTGAATGGGAAAGCCGTCTGACCGAGATTGCCAAGGGCAATGCAGACCCGGACGAGTTCATGGCCGAAATTGAAGCGCAGGTGCGTCAGCTGATCAAGACCTACTCCTGCATCAGCGCGGACAAACAAAACCTGTTCCAGTCGGAACGGGTTATCATCGGCAAGTGTCCCCGGTGTGGTGAAAACGTCTACGAGGGCAAGAAAAACTTCTACTGCGGGAACCGTAGCTGTCAGTTCGTGATGTGGAAGAATGACCGCTTCTTTGAGCAGCGCAAAAAGGCGTTCACGCCGAAGATCGCCGCTGCTCTGCTCAAAAACGGTAAGGCAAAGGTAAAGGGCCTCTATTCCGAAAAGACAGGCAAAACCTATGATGCAACGGTGCTTCTAGCAGATACGGGAGGCAAGTACGTCAATTACCGGGTAGAGCGCAAAGAGTAAGGCAAAAATACGAGGGCCGGTTATGGTAAGGTGAAGCATTCATTTTGCCATAACCGGCTCTCTCTATCTGTAGGATAGCAAAATAAAGGAGTTTACATCATGGAGCAGAAAGTTATTCCCATTATCCTGAACGGAAAGGACAGCGCGGAACGCATGAAAGAAATTACGGACCGGCTGGAAACAGGGATTCAGCAGTTGTTCGACAGCGACCGCTACAAAGCCTACCTCACCACGATGGCGAAGTTTCACAATTACAGCTTCAACAACACCTTGCTGATCGCCATGCAGGGCGGACAGCTGGTGGCGGGTTTCAACAAGTGGAAAGACACGTTCCACCGCACCGTAAAGAAAGGCGAAAAAGGCATCAAAATTCTGGCCCCTGCGCCCTACAAGGTCAAGCAGAAGATGGAAAAGCTGGACGAACAGGGCAAGCCGATTCTGGATAAGGATGGAAAGCCGTTGACTGAGGAGAAAACGGTGCAGATTCCGGCCTTTAAGGTGGTTTCCGTGTTCGATGTCAGCCAGACCGAGGGCGAACCGCTGCCCTCTATCGCGGTGAATGAACTGTCCGGCAGCGTGCAGGACTATCAAGATTTTTTCAAAGCGTTGGAGCAAGCTTCCCCGGTGCCCATCGGGTTTGAGGACATAGAGGGCGGGGCGCACGGTTACTTTCATCTGCTCGACAACCGCATTGCAATTCAGGAGGGCATGAGCCAGCTGCAAACCATCAAAACGGCCATCCACGAGATTGCCCATGCCAAGCTGCACGCCATCGACCCGAACGCCCCGGAACAGACCAACCGCCCGGACAGCCGCACCCGCGAGGTACAGGCCGAAAGTGTGGCCTATGCCGTCTGCCAGCACTATGGGCTGGACACATCCGAATATTCCTTTGGCTATGTGGCCGGGTGGAGTTCTGGCCGGGAACTGGCCGAACTGAAAGCCTCTCTGGAAATTATCCGCAGCGCGGCCCATGAGCTGATCTCCGCGCTGGACGAACATCTGGCAGAACTTCGCCAGCAGCGGGAAGCAGACCTTTCCGCTGCACAGGAGGCCGCATTTGCACTGGATAATGGCAATACGCTGTTCATCCAGACCTGCGATTCTGGCTATGACTACACTCTGTATGGCCCGGACCACACGGCTCTGGACGGTGGGCAGCTGGACGCGCCCGGTCTGACCCTGCCGGATGCCGGGCAGGAAGCACTTAATCTGCTGGGGCAGACAGCCGCGGTGGCGGAAGTTCTGTTGGGCGATAAGCTGGCGGCGTTCCAAGAGGCGGCGGAAAAAGCAAATGAACTTTCTGCCCCGGAAGCAGAAAAAGCCGCTGCGACAGATTTATCCGCAGAGCCTACGGTCACGATTCTGTGGAGTGAAAGCGACAAGCTGCAGGACGGCGAAATCATGCCGCTGTCTGTGGCAAACCGCGTTTTTGAAGAACTGGACACCGCCCAGCACACAGACCGGGAAAAGGATGGTTACGAGGGTGGCTGGTACGACAAGACCGCGTTCCGCATTGATTTTACCCTGAACGGTCAGCCCGACAACTACGAGGGGCGGCAGGATTTCGGTGACGGAGAGGGCTCTTTGGTTCAGCACATCCAGAACTACCACGAATACTACGCCAAAGATGAAAACTGGAAGAATTTTGTTCTGCACAACAAAGGCCCGGAAGCGTGGGAGCAGGACAAGGCAGAGCGGGAAATGGTGCTGACCGAGTTTATTCCGTACCTCAAACAGCACTGCAATCTTTCGGCTATGGAGCAGACGGCCACCACCGCTTTGCGGGAAGGACAGAATATTTTGCCGGAACAGACTTCCTATTACACTGCGGTTGTGGCCTATGTGCAGGACTGCCGCTCGATGCTCAACCAAGGCCGGTATGACTTGCCGGAACCGCCCAAGCTGGCCGACTTTGACCAGAGCTTGCAGGACTACGAGGCGCAGGTACAGGCCGAGATCGCGCAGGAAGCGGCCGCTGCTGGAATGACCGTGGAGGAATACGCGGCGGCAGGTTTTGAGGCACCGCAGCAGGACAGCTTTTCCATCTACCAGCTGCGCAATGAGGATTCCACCCGTGATTATCGTTTTGAGCCTTACGACCGCCTGCAGGCTGCCGGTTTGACCGTGGATAAGGCCAGCTATACGGAAGTATACGCCGCGCCGCTGACTGCTGGCACCACGTTGGAGGACATCTACCGCACATTCAATGTGGACTATCCGGCAGATTTCAAGGGACACTCGCTGTCTGTTTCGGATGTGGTGGTGCTGCACCAGAATGGGCAGGACACCGCCCACTACTGCGACAGTGTGGGCTTCCAGCAGGTGCCGGAGTTCTTGAGGGAAAATCCGCTGCGCACCGCAGAGCTTTCCACCGAACAGAACGAAAACATGATTGACGGTGTGCTGAACAATGCGCCCTCTTTAGGTGAGTTGGAAGCCAAAGCAAAGGCCGGAGAACAAATTTCTCTGACGGACCTTGCCGCCGCAGTCAAGGCCGAGGAAAAGGCACCGAAAGCCAAGAAGTCCCGCACAGCCAAGCCGAAAAAGCCATCCATCCGGGCACAGCTGGATGCCGCAAAAAAAGAGCAGAGCAAGCAAACACCGCCACGGGAAAAGACAAAAGAATTGGAGGTGTAAACCGTGCAGAAGTTTGAAAATATGGACTTGATCGCTGCGCTGGAAGCCATTATGCACCAGAACACCGCATACTATCAGAGCGATTTTGCCTATGACATCAAGATGCTGCGGGAGGCCGCCCGCAGCGACCAGCCGGAAGATAAGCTGCTGTTGTGGCTGTCCCGGCCCTCTGGAACATTCTGCTTCCGGGAACGGGACGTGCTGCTCAAAGACACGCAAGCCTACAACACATGGAAATTCTGCGGCGAGCAGACCTGCGACAGGATCCTTGCCTATGCGGTGGAGTTGACCGGCGCGGCCAACGGAACTGTGCAAGGCAATCTGTATGAACTGGACTATCAGCAGCATTTCCAGCATATCCGGGATGCCGCTCTGCTTGTGGGTGCCAATCGCCTGATCTACGAAAGCGGGATGCGGGAGATTGGCCCGAAAGAGCATTTCGACAGCCGCCCGGATAAATATTTCGGGGAGTTCGTGCGGCATGAAATGCAGACCCGTGACCCGGAACTTCTGCAAACGGCCATCCGGCAGGAGCAGCGCAGTCGGGAATCTGCACAGCCCGGTGATTTCAAAGAACACCTTGCGGCATTGCACACCGGGCTGATCGAGGCCGAGGCACAGCGTATCGTAGCCGATATGAAGCGTCTGGCTGCTCCCAACAGCCCGGACAAGAATCATTTCATGGTAGAGGTATCGCCCTATTTCACCAAGCTGGCATCCAGCCGGGACACGAACCAGCTGCTTGCCATGCTACCGTATAAATCTTTACATCTGTCCAGCGTAAAAGACCGTTTTGGCATCTACGCGCTGATTGACAAAAACGAAAACCGGGACAAGGGCATCTGCAAGCCCCGCACTTCCGTCCGCAAGCAGCTTTCCGAAACAAAACAGGCCGCCAGCCCGAAAAAGGCAGCGGCCCGCAGCAAGCAACACGAAATGGAGGTCTGACACATGAATTTTAGCGTGGAAGAAGAAAATTTGATCTGTATGTACCACACCTCTGACCGCCGCCGCACGATGGCACGGATGCTGGCCGCCCTGCCGGATATGGACACAGAAATGCGGCGGCTGGCAAACGGCACCATTGCACAATTGGAGCAAATGACCGATGTTGACTTTGACGGACAGCGGTTTGATTTTACGGGTGAATAATACCGCTAGCTCGACAACCGCACATTATTTTTAATCAAAGTAATGTGTCGTTGTCAACACAGAAATAGCCGGACACGGTGGCCCTGTGGCTGCTGTGTCCGGCTGTTTTTATTTTCGAGGGTGTTCTTTAGCTAATTGTTTTTCTTCCTCTTTCCATTTTTTTGTCGTTTCTAAGAACCACATTCGCTGTCTGGGGTTTGCCAGTCTCCGCATAGTAGTGATTTCATCCATGATTCCCTGTCCCCATTTAACATCAATCAAACCTATACGGTGATAAGTTATTTCGCTTGTGCATCGTTCAATCTTGGCATGACCTTCATTCTCTGGTAACAACGTATATGGATATTGTAGTCGTGCAATCGTTTGAGAATCTTTTGTCTTTGGATTGCTTTCGTCCCAACATAACAAGATAAATTGTCCACTGTTAAATCGAAATACATACGATAGGAGTAGCCCCTCCATGGATTCGATTTCCATTTCTTTTCTTGGAAAGATTTTTCCAGTTGAATAATTGATAAATTCAACCATACTATTTGATAGAAAGACAGGCTTTTCTGCCCATTGTAGTTTTAGATTTCCAAAGAAGTAATCTGGAACAGGTGATGTGTTTACAGCCAGCCCTGCCAAAATAGATACATTTGAAAGCGGTGTAGCAAGAGTTTCATTTAATAAAAACTCCCGGACATCTTTTGTGAAAAACGATGTGTCTCCATGATGCGAACGCAAATCATTAAAGGCATATTTTAATAGTACCTTTTGAAGCAAAACATAGTTGTATTGAAAATCCAATATTGCATCTTCACTATAATCTACAACAAAATACTGTTCAATAAACTCCCGTGCATAATTGTCAATATATGAAAGTTTTTGATTGTTACACACTGAACATACATCTTTCACAACAGGGTCTGATGCATACGCTTTTCCTCTCGCATTATCTATGGTTGCAAAACATTCTGGAAATAAATCCAGTACGCTACTAGAAATAATATGCTCTTTAGTATAATCTGATCGTTCTCCACAGTATGCACAACTCATATATCCCCCTGATTTGGTAATTTCACTTCTTACTATCCTTTTCCTCTGGCAGTTCGGCGGCATCTGCTACAATGTCAGTTACAAGCTGCTGGAAGTCAACCGCATTCTTTTCCGTGATAACGGGTTTGCCGGTTTCCGCTTCAAGAGCCTGCCGCGCAATGCCAGCCACTTTGCCGCCACGTTTGGCAACCTGCTTGTTTTCTTCAAAGGTCTGCGGCTTTGCAGTCTTGGAAATATCCGTGGTGGAGGCTTCGGCCAGCATGGTCAGCACAAGTTCCAAATCAGTCATGTTGTCCCGGAGATTTTCTTTCGTCAGCCCTTTCAGCCGCTTGTACTGCCCTGTGGTCATGCCAGACCATGCGCGGGAGATTTCATCGGTCAGGATAGCATACTCCTTGCCCTTTTGCACTCCACGCTTCTTCCATTCATCCGTCAGTTCGTTTCGGATGCGGATTGCCAAAAGCCGCTGATGAATCCATTCTTCGGAGTAGCCTTTTTTCAAATAGGTATCAAGCGCGCGGTCGATGGCCTGCTCCGGGTCGATGGTTTCCTCGATGCGTTCCTTGCCCACCATTGCCAGCCATGCCTTGAACGGTTCAGCTTTCGGGGACGGGATGGACTGTATAATGCGCAGGAGTTGTTCAGTGTTGGCAACATCAGTTTTACGCTTTTTTCCATCTGTTGCCGTCATTTTCAACTGCTGACAATTTGTCAGCAGTTCATCTGCGCCTTCTTCTTTTAGACGCTGTTTGAGCTTTGCCCAATAGTTACTTGCACCGCGCGCAGTAGTTTGGTCAGTCAAAACTGCAATAACATCTGTAATCGAAAAATACCATTCTTCCTTTTCTGCATCCCATGCAGTGCGGATTTTCTGATCTTCAAAAAGCTGGATAGAGCTGTTATCGTTCGCTTCTGCCATAGAGGGTTCCTCGCTTTCGTTGTCTAAGTCTATTTTACATGATTTCGGGCGGAAACGCCACCCGGTCTAAGCGTTTGGGATTCAAAAATCCGAACAATATTTTGTGCAGATTTACCGTTCCTGCATCTGCTCCTTTCCCGGTGCTGTCCGCAGAATGCCGTCCACATTCTGCTTTATGATGCCATACTCCTGCATCTGGCGTTTGGCATCATTGTACTGCCGCTGCAACTGGTCTTTCTGCTCGGCCAGTTGCTTATACTCGTTTTTCAGGGCATAGAGGTCGGGCAGCTTTTGAAAGCCCTGCTCTTTTAGAGCTTTCGCCGCTGCTTCATAGAGAATCAAGGTTCCTTCATGCTTACGTCGGAACTGCTTTTTGTCAACAGCCCGCTGATACTCCTGCAACAGTGGGTGCAGTTCCTTACAGGTGGTGACATCCTTTATCAGCACGGCCATTTCTGCAAGTCGGCGCTCTGCTGCTTTCAATGCGGCGGCAGCTTCGGTGCTGGCGGCGGTGATCTCGGCCACCCGGCTTTCCAAATCCGGGTAGCTTTCGATTTCATGCTCGGTCAGGAAGTTCAACGTCCGGGCAGCCTGTTTCAGATTGTGGAGTTTTGCCCACTTCTCATACCCTGCAGACTGCTGGGCCTTGATGCTGTTCTCCAAATCAATCCACAGCGAAATTTTGCGGTTTTCTTTGGGCTTCCGCTCCGCAAACCGCCCTTTGATGCGCTCGGTGATAGCTTCCTCGGTGTAGGCTTCGCCCAGCGTTTTGCAGCGGGTGAACCGTTCCTGTCCGGGCGCACGGAACGACACATACTTGCCCCTCTTGATCTCATAGCTTTGCTCCTGCAGGAGCCGCAGAAAATCGTCAAAATCCTTGGCCTGCGGGATGGTGGTATCTATGACAGCTTTCAGCTTCGCCTTCCAGCTTGTGCCCTTGCGGTGCGCGTCCCACTCGGCATAGCTCTTGCCCCGGTCTTGACCGGGCATCACCACGGACAGGCCGTGTTCCTTGCAAAGTCGGTCACTGGTGCGCCGGATATAAGCATAGCTCCGCCGGTTGGAAACATACTTCCGCTGGTTCACCATGTCCACAGCACAGAAAATGATGTGGTTGTGGACGTGCCCCTTGTCAATGTGCGTTGTCAGCACATAGGGGTATTTGCCTTGCAGGACTTCATCTGCAAGCTGTCGGCCAATCTCGTGGGCCTGCTCCGGCGTGGTTTCGCCCGGCGCAAAAGACTGTATCAAGTGGTGGGCCAGATTGTTGCCTTTCTGCATGGCCTGTGACAGCAGCAGTTCAAATTCGATGTCGGCGGTTTCGTAGGAGCAGGCAAAGGAGGATACCAGCATTTTTTCATCCGTCTTGACCTGATTCTCGATATAGTCCAGTGCCTTTTTCAGCGTTGACTTGATAGGATGTATCTTTGTAACTGCCATATCTGCGCCAGCGCTCCTTTGATGTCCGCAACATCTTGTGCATACAGCGGCCCCATACTGTTCAGCCGCCGCGCGATCTGATTGACGTTGACACCAATCTTTTGCAGTTCGGCGGTTTGCGCCCGGATGTCGGTGGTGTCGATGTGGACAACATAACCGTCTATCAGCATCTTCCGGGCGTATGCAGAAAAGTTCCGGGTATGCAGCAGAGCCATCTTCTGCCGGATAAGTTCCCGTTCCTCCGGCGTCACGGGAACACGCAGAACAATTTTTCGGGTTCGGTTCGTCATAGTTTCACCTCGTTTCTTGGGGGTCTGGGGTACTCCCCAGCAAGCATTTCTGCCGGGAGTGGCTACACTCCCTATGCTTGCTACGTTACCTTTCCCCACTACTATGACACCACAACACCCCCGTTCTGCTCGCAAAATGCAAAAAAATAAGAGGACGCTTTTTGCATCCTCTCAATGACCATGCGTGACCGTTTAGACACACAGTTTTCTTTTTACTGTTGATGAATCCGCAGAGCACCATCAATGGCACCTTCTACGATAGGTAAGTATTCTTCCGGGCAAAGCTGCAGCTTGTGGCTGACCCTCTGACGCTCCACACTTTCTTCCCGCATGAGTTCCGGGTTGAAGTACCGCTCCACGGGCAGGCCGCATATTTTTATCAGCTGAATCACCACCGGCAGGCTGGGCAGCGTGCCTTCGTTCTCGATATTCGCAAGATACCGACTGTCACAATGTATCATGTCAGCCAGCGCACTGCGGGAAAGCTGTTTTGCTTTTCGTGCTGCCTTGACATCCGCTCCGAACGTTTCAAAGCCGGGACAGTCCTCGATTTTCGCCATTCTGCATCACCCATATACATTTTATAGTTCATGGATGATTGGCGAAATGATGCAAAATCCATTCAGCTTACACTTTATAGTTCCACTTGAAAATCAGACGCGCGCGCCAGAGTTTATTCTGGCTCTCATTCTACTTTCGTTGCGCGATTTTTCTATACTCTAATGGCAACAATCCAGTGCTTTTGCGGAACAATTCTGCAAATCGGCTTGAAGTGGAATACCCCACTGTTTGGGCAACTTGTCCGACTGTCAGCTCTGTGTATGCCAGCAGATATTCTGCTTGGCTCATGCGCCGCTGCTGAATATACTCTGTGATGGTGCAGTCGTGGTATTTCTTAAAACAGCTTTTCAGTTTCGTTGTCCCCATGCAGGCAATCTGCGTCAGCCTTTCAAGAGGAATGTCAAAAGCATAATGGTCACTAAGGTATGAAGCGACCGTCTGGATACTTTCTATATCCTGCTGCGAGAGCTTATGAACTGGTTTATCAGGATGCTTCTTCTGATATTCCACTACCATTGAAACTGCTTCTGCGACTTTTCCCTCATAAAAAAGTTTTGCGGCAATCCCTTCTCCGCGATAGTCCTTAATCTCCGTAAGCAACCGTGACATCGCAGGAAAATCTGATGTTTGGTCGATTTTGCGGAAGGCGTCAATCGGATTGATCTGTGCCTCAGGGTACAGTTTCTTCAGATAATCTTCATAATATGCGGGTGCAATCTCGATTCCAACCGAACGGATTGGAATGTTCTTATGTATCAAAGCCTTGTATGGCGCATAGCCTCCGATAAACGTTTTGATGCAGCCGGCAGACAGTCTGCGGTATGGCGATAACTCTTCCCCGGAGATAGAATCATACTGCGTAATACTCAAACATTCTGGCAAAGAACATTCCAGCATGAAATCCTTGTGGAAAGAAAAATTGTGAATTTTAATATCGTATAGGTCTTTCTGTCCATAAGTCCAGTAGGTACCTTCTCCGACTTCGGGAGAAAGTTTCCAGCAGATACCCAATGCCCCGTATTGCTGGTTATCCGAGTCACGGATAAAACCGTGTTCCGCAAGCAGGGGCGCATAAAGCTGATCGATGATTTCAGACATGAAAGTAGACCGCCTCCTTTTTTACAACGATTGGACGAACCTTTGAAAGGAACGGACGAACATCGCCGAAACCTATTGAATGCTGTTCGTCACAAGTGTACCGTATTAGATAACGGTTAGCAGCATCTAATCGAAGAATATCACAAACCGCTTGTCGCGTCAAGACAACGAAAGGTAGGAGGCTCAAAATGAGTAATCAAGTAAATTCTCTGAACAAAGGTCTGACTGTGAAAGACCTTGTAACAACTGGCATTTTTACCGCACTGTTATTTGTTTTTGTATTGGTGGGCGGTGTCTTTTTTGCAACGAATCCCGTGCTTACTTTTTTCATGCCGGCAGGAGGTGGGCTGCTTGCTGGCCCCATTTATCTTTTGCTGATTGCAAAAGTACATAAGCGTTGGAGCCTTTCTATAATGGGCGTTATCATGGGTATTATTTGGTTCGTGACTGGTATGCACTGGGCTTTTGCATTGGGCTACCTGATCATGGCGATTGTCGCGGACTTTGTTGCTGGCGCAGGACAGTACAAAAGCAAAAAACTCAACAGCCTGTCTTATATCCTGTTCTCCCTCGGTGGCACTGGTTCATATATCGTGTTCTTTGTTGACCCCAACGGCTGGGCGCAGACCATGCTGGGAAACGGAACTGAGCAGAGTTACATCGACACCATGCAGGCAACTGCAAATACCGGCATCCTGATTGCCATGTTTGCTGCTGTTATCATTACATCTGCGATCAGCGCTTTTGTAGGCTGCAAAATGCTGAAAAAGCAGTTTGAGAAAGCAGGTATTACAGCATGAGCGGTAAACGCCACAAGAAAGGTCTTTGGCTCGACCCACGGGCCAAGCTCTTTCTTATCCTTATGTGTGTTTTATCGTCCATGTTTGCTCCTTCACTTGCATATCAATTTGTCCTTGTTATGCTGATTGCGGTATTGGGGGCTTTCTTTGGAAAGTGGAAATATGTCATTAAGGCTGTATGCTTTTATGCGGTCATCTGTGCCCTGACAGTTTGGATCATGGCAGAAATGACAGGCACGCTGCGGACAATGTTTATTGCCTTTTTAGGATTGTTTCATAAGGTCTATGCGTGTGGAACCTTGGCCGGGATTGTTCTGACTACTACAAAAGTCAATGAGTTCCTGTCTGCTATGAACCGTCTCCACGCACCCAAAAAGTTAGTAATTCCTATGGCAGTTATGCTACGGTACATTCCAACTATTCAAGAGGACTGGCGCTATATCAAGGACGCTATGCGGATGAGAGATGTTTCACCTTCTCTGGCGAGCTTTTTAGCACATCCGGGCATGACAGTTGAGTGTATTTATGTGCCTTTGTTGATGGCAGCTTCAAAAGCAGCAGATGATCTTTCTGTTGCTTCTGTCACCCGTGGAATTGAAAATCCCAATCCACGCACCTGCCTTGTCCAGATAAAATGCGGAGCTGCCGACTGGGGCGTCATGGCCGTTGCCGTAGCTTATCTGATTTTTGAATTATGTGTGCGGGGAGGTGTGATCGGTTGATTGAGTTTGAAAATGTATCGTTTTCCTATACAGGACAGGAACATGGCGGGCTGCATGACATCAATTTGAAAATTTCGGACGGAGAATGTGTCCTGTTCTGTGGCCGCAGCGGGTGCGGAAAAACAACGATCACAAGGCTGGTGAATGGACTGATCCCTCAGTTTTATCAGGGAGATATTCATGGTCGTGTTCTGGTAGATGGTCAGGAAATCAGCAATATCCCCATGTATCAGATTGCCGCTAAGGTCGGCTCCGTTTTCCAAAATCCACGGACACAGTTTTTCAATGTGGACACAGACAGCGAGATTGCCTTTGGCATTGAGAACGAGGCTCGTCCTCCACAGGAGCTGATAGAGCGAGTGGAACAGACAGCCGACGATCTGCGTATTCAAAAGCTGCGGAACAGGAATATTTTTGAACTGTCCGGCGGTGAAAAGCAGAAAATCGCCTTCGCTTCTGTTTATGCCATGAACCCACAGATTTATTTGCTGGATGAACCGTCCTCCAATTTGGATATGACTTCCATTCAGGAGTTGAGAGAGCATTTGCGGCTGATAAAAAAGCAGGGCAAAACGGTTTTGATAGCAGAACACCGGCTGTACTACCTGATGGAACTGGCCGACCGAGTCGTTTATCTGGAAAAAGGAGAAATCAAAGGGATTTATACCCCGGAAGAATTTCGGCAGCTATCGGAACATGAGCGTGAACACATGGGGCTGCGGGCTGTTGATCTACAGGCGGTATTCCCGCCAAAAGCCCACTTGCCTGCGCTTACCCCTGTATTGGAACTGCGGAATGTGACGCTCCGTTACAAGAAACAAACCATTTTGCATGACATTGTCCTATCCGCAGGAAAGGGCGAAGTGATTGGCGTGGTCGGCCACAATGGAGCCGGAAAGACTACATTTTCTCGCGCTCTCTGTGGGCTTCACAAAGACTGCGATGGACAATTTTTGTGGGAAAGCAAGCCGATTGAGCGTAAGGAAAGGCTGCAACGCTCTTATATGGTCATGCAGGATGTGAACTATGAGCTTTTCGCTGACAGCGTAGAAGCAGAATGTTCCTTTGGTATACGCAATCCAGATCAAACACTGGTAAATGCAACTTTGGAGGAATTGGGCCTTACCCCATACCGGGAGCGCCATCCAAACACGCTTTCCGGCGGTCAAAAGCAACGAGTAGCAGTAGCTGTCAGCATGATTTGTGGGAAAGACTTGCTTGTATTTGATGAACCGACCAGCGGTCTTGACTTTGACAGTATGACGCAGGTGGCGGGACTGATCCGGCGATTATCCGATATGGGAAAAGTCATTTTCATTGTCACCCATGATTTTGAGTTTGTCTGCCGTACCTGTTCTCGTGTCTTGCATTTTGACGAAGGCGAAATGCCCGATGACGTATCAGTTACAATGGAGGCCCTCCCGAAATTGAGAGAGCTTTTCTCTGTTTCAGATGGAAAGGAGAGGTAGTCTATGAAGCAGAAAAAAGAAAACAGTATGGCATTGCTGCTCCATTGGGCCGGAGAACAGAAATTTTGGTTGTTTCTGGCAATCCTGCTGTCCATGTGCAGCGGGCTGTGTATTATTGTCCCATACATTGGGATTTACAGGTTGATGGATGCCACATTCAACAATGCCTGCACAAAAGAACTTGTGGTGCAGACTGTGGCAATGATTGCCGCTGCTGTCACCCTGCGTTTTGTACTGTTCGGATGTTCCGGCGTGGCTGCCCATAAAGGCGCGTATGGCGCACTGTTCAAAGTGCGCTGTATGGTGGCGGAACACATGGCCAGAGCGCCTTTGGGTGCCCTAAATGAACGGCGCACAGGGGATATTAAAACGGTTCTGAATGAAGATATTGAAAAGCTGGAGCTCTTTCTGGCGCATAATCTTCCCGACCTTGTGTGCTATCTGGTTGGACCGGTAGTCATCTTTATTTATTTGATGACCGTTAATGTTCCATTGGCGTTGATTTCCCTTATCCCTCTGGTTCTGGCCGTGGTAGTAATGGGGATAATGTTCCGCAATACAGATGACCTGATGGAACGAGCCAACCAATCCATTACTGCACTGAACTCCGTTATGATTGAATACATCAGCGGAATGAAACTGATTAAAGCCTATAACATGGGGAGTAAGTCGTTCCGAAAATTGTCTGACGCAATCCAAGAGGAAAACGCCATGTGGAATGAGACTTCCCGGCGTATGGGGCCTCCATATGCCGCATTTGTCGTTATCATTGAATGTGGAATGCTGCTGATGGTTCCGATAGGCGGGATGTTTTTCCTGAAAGGTTCGCTGACAGCCAGTGCGCTTCTGTTGTTTGTGTATGTCGGCTCTATGTATTTAACGGAAATTCGACCTTTGCAGGAATTGGGAACAAACTTTGCAAATGTACTGAACGCGATTACCAAAACCAAAGAAATACTGGATATTCCGATTTATGAGGGTGGAACAGACTTCCCCCAAAAACATGATATTGAACTTCGGAATGTACGATTTTCTTATGACGGTAAAACCGATGTACTGCATGGTGTCAACCTCAAAATCCATGATGGTGAGCGCATGGCTCTTGTGGGCCGATCTGGTGCCGGTAAAAGCACTGTGATTGAACTTATTTCCCGGTTCTACGATGTGCAGGAAGGCGAAGTGCTGATTGGCGGCAAAAATGTCGAGGAACTTGACTACGATACCATTCTGAAAAATATAGCCATCGTGTTTCAAAAGACTTTCCTCACCCGTGACAGTGTGCTGGAAAATATCCGCATGGGTAGTAACGCTACTCTGGAAGAAGTGCGGGCTGCTGCAAAAGAGGCACAGATTGATGACTTTATCATGTCCCTGCCGGATGGATATGACACAAAAGTGGGCAGTTTCGGCTCCCGCTTTTCCGGCGGAGAAAAGCAGCGGATTGCGATTGCCCGCGCAATTCTGAAAAATGCACCCATCTTGATTTTGGACGAGGCCACAAGTGCCTCTGACCCGGAAAATCAGATGGAGATTGATAAAGCCATTCAAAATCTATGCAAAGGCAAAACAGTTATTGTAGTAGCACATCGTTTGAGTGCTTTGAAAATGTGCAACCGGGTGGCTGTGGTGGAAAACCATACAATTACCAGCGTTGGTACCCATGAGGAAGTTCGGAAGAACAACGCCTACTATCGAAAAGCGTGGGATGACTACGAAACAGCCCGGAATATCACTTATCAGTTGGAGGGCGGTGAGCAGCATGAATGAGCATGATGTATTGAAAAAGAACCGCAATTTCTATATTGGTGTCGGCGGAACCGTTCTGGAAGGAATTCTCTCCGGCAGCCTGTTTATGCTGCTTTACTCTGTTATGCAGTTTTTGTGGTCGAGTCAATTTGATATGAACCGAGTTCTGACTCTGACTGGTATCATTGCAGTGATTTTTCTTCTCCGTATCCTGATTTACAGCTATGGTTATACCAAAGCGCAGATTGGCGGTGCAGAGGTCAGCAAGAATATTCGGCTTTTTATGGGTGACCATTTGAAGCGCATCCCACTGTCCCGGTTTACGCAGGGACAGACCGGCGATTATATCAACACCATCACAAGCGATGTAAACAACTATGAAAAAATTCTGACTCATAAGGTCGGAGATTTGGCAAAGAATTTTGCCTTGTCGTTCATGTTGATCGTTTTTGTTATGACGATTTATGTCCCGGCTGGAATTATTCTGTTGATTGCTGACCTTCTTTTAATCCCCGGCTTGTGGCTTTCTTTCCGCATGGTGCAGAAATACGGAAAAGAAAAGAACGATATTTGTGCGGAGAATGTCAGCAGCATTGTTGAATATGTTTCTGGCATTCAGACTTTCCGTGCTTATGGTGTAGGCGGTATGAAGAACAAAACCGTTATTAACGCCATGCGGGAGTTTAGCCGTATTAGTTTTGTATACGAGGCAAAAGTGCTGCCGATTGGTACAGGATTTGGCATCTTGAGCTGGCTATCCTGTCCGCTGGTTATCTGGCTGGCTTATACACCTTGGGCTGCGGGGACGCTGAACACGGTAGACTACCTTTTGATTTGTATGCTGCCCTTGTTCTGTGCAAAGCTGGCCAACTCGATTTTTGTAGACCTCACCAGTTATAAAAACCTGATGATTTCGAAGAACAAAATCTTGGGTGTAATGAATGAGCCGGAGGAAACAGGCAGTATGGAGCCGCTTCACACAATCACCCATGAAATCATCTTTGACAATGTAGATTTTTCGTATGTACCCGGTGAGCCGGTACTAAAGCATGCTACCTTTACGGTGCCGGATCAAAAACTCACAGCCATTGTCGGAGACTCTGGTTCTGGCAAATCCACCATTTTGAACCTGATTGCAAAATATTACGAAGCAACGGGCGGGACGATTTCTATTGGAGGTAAGCCCATTAACCATGTAGCCGCCGAGCGGGTTCTGG
>NZ_DAWCVJ010000033.1:0-25689 GCF_052358865.1 Faecalibacterium sp. | reverse complement strand
CAATAGTATATATCCGTTATATAACAAGTATTATTTTTGATATCTCGGAGGATAATATAGTATGCATACAATTAAGCGCGGTGTAAAATGTCATGATATCATGGACAGAGTCGGCAATTATTGGAATCAAAACCTAAAACTTTGCCTTAAGAGTAACGGTTATACGCAGGAAACCTTTGCGAAAGCTTATAAAAAGCAGTATGGTACGGGAAATCAAGCAGATGTTTACCGTTGGCTCAATGTTGGAAATATGTCCGGATCAAGCGGAAAGAGAATCGGCTTACCTTCGTATGATACGATGAAACGAATTGCTGATTTTTTTCATGTTACAGTCGGTTATCTTACTGGCGAAACTGACTACGAAACATTCGAAATGGAGCGTGCATGCAAATATTTCGGAGTCTCCGAAAAAACCGGAAAAGTTCTTAAAAAAATAACAGGCTCCACTCATGACTGTATTGAATATGGCTATCAATCTGACAATTACAAACGCATTATTGATGCTTTTTTCGGATCAGAGCGATTTTCTGAATTCATCTATGATTTAAGGCAACTGGATGAATCGTATAGTGAAGATGCACTTGTGTTAAAAAAACTGGAACTGCGCTATGGAAAAAAAGCATTAGATGAAGTTCGTCGTCTTCAATACAGCGAAATCGACTATGAACACGATCCAGCTGCCCCAAAATTACCCGAACTTCAAATCGAAATATGGAACGCCTTAGAGTCTGCTGATGGAGAATGTTATGAAAACAGCTTCAAAATCAAATTAGCACACTATGAACTTCGAGAATCGTTTGAGAGACTTATTGATTCTCTGTATCCCAGATAAAAAAGGCAGGTACACCATGTTTCCACAGTGTACCTGCCTTTTTCGTCCTTACGTGTTCGGTGTACCTACTACACCAATCAGCCTATTCATTTCTTACACCACACCGCTTTGTAAGGCTCCTTTTCGGGAAAACGTCCCAAAATTGGTGTAGTTGTGGTGTAGTACCGCAGATGTTGCTTGAAATCCGTTCAAAATTTCATCGTATCTACGTTTTAATTTTGCGTTTTACTGGTCAATCGGCTTCATCGTGGGGAACAGCAGCACATCACGAATGGAAGCGCTGTCGGTCAGCAGCATGACCAGACGGTCCACGCCGAAGCCAAGGCCACCCGTGGGGGGCAGACCATACTCCAGCGCGTTGACGTAGTCGTAATCGACCTGCGCCTTGCAGTCCGGCTCGATGGCCTTGCGCTCGGCGACCTGACGCTCGAAGCGGCCCTTCTGGTCGATGGGGTCGTTCAGCTCGCTGAAGGCGTTGCCGTACTCGGTGCAGTCGATGAAGTACTCGAAGCGCTCGGTGAAGGCGGGGTCGCCCGGCTTGCGCTTGGCCAGCGGACTGATCTCGACGGGATAGTCGTAGATGAAGGTGGGCTGGATGAGCTTATCCTCAACGAAGGCGTCGAAGAACTCGGCCAGAATAGCGCCCTTGGTGGGCACCTCAGGCAGCTCCACATGGTGCTCCTTTGCGGAAGCGATGGCATCCTCGTCGGTCTTCCAGTCGTTGAAATCCACGCCGGAATACTTCTTGACCGCCTCGATCATAGTCAGGCGCTCCCAGTGGCTCATGTCGATCTGCTTGCCCTGATAGGGGATGACCATGCTGCCGCAGATCTTCTGAGCCAGACGCTTGTACAGCTCTTCGACCAAGTCCATCATGCCGTGGAAGTCGGTGAAGGCCTGATACAGCTCGATGGTGGTGAACTCGGGGTTGTGCTTGGGATCCATGCCCTCGTTGCGGAAGATGCGGCCCACCTCATAGACGCGGTCCATGCCGCCCACAATGAGACGCTTTAGATACAGCTCGGTCTCGATGCGGAGCACCATGTCCATGTTCAGGGTATTGTGATGGGTGTAGAAGGGACGTGCGGACGCACCGATCTCAAACGGGGTCAGGATGGGGGTGTCCACTTCGAGGAAGCCCTTCTCGTCCAGATAAGCGCGGATCTCCTTCAGGATCTGGCTGCGCTTGACGAAGGTATCCTTGACCTCGGGGTTTGCGATCAGGTCAACATAACGCTGACGATAACGAGTCTCGGTATCGGTCAGGCCGTGGAACTTCTCCGGCAGGGGGCGCAGGCTCTTGGCCAGCAGGGTGATCTCCTCTGCGCGGGCACTCAGCTCGCCGGTCTTGGTGCGGAACACCTCGCCCTTGACGCCGATGATGTCGCCCACATCCAGCTTCTTGAATGCGGCGTATGCCTCATCGCCCAGCTCATCGCGGCGGACGTAGAGCTGGATGTCGCCCTTATCGTCGCGCAGGTGGGCAAAGCTTGCCTTGCCCATGACACGCTTGGACATCAGACGGCCGGCCAGAGCGACCTTCTTGCCGCTGTCGGTCTCGTTGGGCAGATCCTTGAACTCTTCCTTCAGGTCGGCAGAGTAGGCGTCCTGCGGGAACTTGGTCAGGGCAAAGGGGTCGCTGCCTGCGGCCTGCAGGTCTGCCAGCTTCTGGCGGCGCACCTGCACCTGCTCGCTCTCAGACAGGCCCTGTGCGGGGTTCTTCTTCTGTTCTTCCATGATTTCCTCCCGCTCGTGCTCAGTTTGCAGCGTGGGTGATGCCCAGCACCTTGTAGTTGACGGTGTGGCCGGTGGGCAGCAGGACCTCGGCGACATCGCCGACGGCCTTCTCCAGCAGGGCATGGCCCACAGGGCTTTCGTCGCTGATCTTGCCGTTCAGGGGGTCAGCCTCGGTGCGGCCCACGATGTCGTACTCCTCGACCTCGTCCTCACCCTCCATCTGGATGGTGACATGGGTGCCGACGGAGACGCTCTCGACGCTCAGCTCGCTCTCGTCGATGACGACAGCGTTCTTGACCATCTGCTCCAGCTCGGTGATGCGGTTCTCCACCAGACCCTGCGTGTTCTTTGCCTCATCGTACTCGCTGTTCTCGGACAGGTCGCCGTGGCTGCGGGCTTCCTTGATCTCTTCTGCCAGCTCCTTGCGGCGGACCGTCTTGAGGTATTCCAGTTCCTCCTGCATCGCCTTCAGGCCAGCAGCGGACATCTTGATCTCTTGTGCCATTTGGAAATCTCCTTATCTATTTTTTGGGGTACGGCAGGGCGTCTTGACGCACAAAACCGCACACGAATGCCATTTTGACCTATTCATTATAATAGCAAGCTGCGGCCTTGTCAATAAAAACTGCCGCTCTGCGGGCCAAAAAGGGCACAAAAAAGCCCCGCCGACAGAGGGAAGTGCCGACAGGGCTTGGAAAATGTCTTATTTAGTCGTCTGCGGATTCATCCAGATTGCCCAGCTTCTTGGCCTGCTCGACCACAGCGGGCACCAGCATCTCCGGCAGGATCTCATAGCGGGCGAACTCGGTGGTGAACCAGCCGCGGCCCTGCGTGATCTGACGGATGAAGGTGGTGAAGTTAGCCAGCTCTGCCAGAGGCACCTCGGCGATGATGGTCTGCATACCGTCTTCGTCCGGCTCCATGCCCAGCACACGGCCACGGCGCTTGGTGACGTCGCCCATGATGTCGCCGGTGTTGTCATTGGGGACGTGGGCCTTCAGGGTGTGGATCGGCTCGAGGATGACAGGGCCGGCCTCAGGCATCGCGGCCTTGTAGGCCAGCTTTGCGGCCATGATGAAGGCCATCTCAGAGCTGTCCACAGGGTGGTAGCTGCCGTCCAGCAGGGTAGCTTTCAGGCCCACCACGGGGTAGCCCGCCAGCACGCCCTTCTCGGCGGCGAGGCGGACGCCCTTCTCGACCGCCGGGAAGAAGTTCTTGGGCACGCTGCCGCCGAACACCTTTTCTTCAAAGACGACCTGCTCGCTGTCGCAAGGCTCGAAATTGATGATGACATCGCCGAACTGGCCGTGGCCACCGGTCTGCTTCTTATGGCGGCCCTGCTTCTGGCAGGCCTTGCGGATGGACTCACGGTAGGCGATGCGGGGAGCCTCGAGGCCGATCTCCACGCCGAACTTGTTCTTCAGCTTGGCCTTGACCACATCGAGGTGCTGCTCGCCCAGACCGCCGATGATCTGCTGGTGGGTCTCCGCGTTGTTGATGTAGCTCAGGGTGGGGTCTTCCTCCATCAGACGGGCCAGAGCGCTGCTGATCTTGCCCTCGTCGCCCTTCTTGGCCACAGTGACGGCCATGAACAGGCTGGGTTTGGGGAAGACGGGCGCCGGCAGCTTGACCACACGGGAGGCGTCGCAGAGGGTGTCGCCGGTCTTGGCGCTGATCAGCTTTGCCACAGCGCCCACGTCACCGGCACCGATGCTCTCTGCCTCGGTCTGCTTCTTGCCCAAAACGGTGAGGGGCTTGCCCAGCTTCTCGGTCTCGCCGGTGCGGGCGTTGACGAGGGACGCGCCTGCGGTGATCTTGCCGCTGATGACGCGCAGATAGCTCAGTTTGCCCACGAAGGGGTCTGCCACAGTCTTAAAGACGTATGCAACGGTGGGGTCGCTCTCGGCGCAGTTCAGCTCGACGGGGTCGCCGTTGGCGTCCTCTGCCAGAACGCTGTTGTGCTCCGGGCTGGGCAGCAGCTTATGCATATTGTACAGCAGCATATCCAGAGCCTGCTGGTTGACGGCGCTGCCGCAGAACACGGGGGTGATGAGGCCGTCCTTGACGCCCTTGCGCATTCCCTCGACGATCTCCTCTGTGGTGAACGCCTCACCGCCGAAGAACTTCTCCATCAGCTCGTCGTCGGTCTCGGCGATGGCCTCACTCATGGCCTCGATGAGGCCCTGGAAGCGGTGGCCGATGTCGGGCAGCTCCACCTGCACCTGCTTGCCGCCCTCATACTTGAACGCCTTCTGGCTGAACAGGTTGATGTACACGGGGGTGCCGTCATCCAGCTTGGCCGGGACGACGCAGGGGCAGACGGTGGTGCCGAACTTGATCTTCATGTCTTCCAGAATTTTGAAGTAGTTCGCATTCTCCAGATCGCACTTGGAGACGAAGACCATCGTAGCCTTGCCGTTCTTGCGGGCCAGCTGGAAGGCCTTCTCCGCGCCGACAGTCACACCGCTGCGGCCCGACACGCACACCAGCACGCTCTCGGCTGCACGGATGCCCTCGTACTCGCCTGCCTCAAAGTCGAACAGGCCCGGAGCATCGATGAGGTTGTACTTGATGCCCTCATACTCTACCGGCACTACCGATGCCGACAGGCTGGCCTTCCGCTTTGCTTCCTCGGGGTCAAAGTCCGAAATCGTGGTGCCGTCCTCGACCCGGCCCATACGCTCGGCAGCGCCCGAAAAATAGACCAATGCCTCGGTCAGCGTCGTTTTGCCGCTGCCGGCATGGCCCGCGATCAAGATATTGCGGATGTTGTTGCTTGCGTATTTCATATCGGTTTTTCCCTCATTTCCGCCGCACGGAGCATTCTCTCCGCTTTTGTGGCATATTTTACAAAGATAATACCACACTTCAAACGATTTTTAAATATTTCGTTTGAAATTTCCGGCTTTCGCCCTGCCAAACTTCCCGGCCTCGTTTTGTGCATTTTGCCTTGAGGAAGATGGTTTTATTGTAAAAGTCCCTGCGGCACGCTATAATAGGGGCGTCGAGACCAACTTTCACGCAAACGAAGGAGCACTGCACGATGAAACGCACGGATTATATCAACTGGGACGAATACTTCATGGGCATTGCCCTGCTCACGGCGATGCGCTCCAAAGACCCCAGCAGTCAGGTGGGGGCCTGCATCGTCAGCCCGGAAAACAAGATCCTCTCTCTGGGCTACAACGGTATGCCCCTCGGCTGCGACGACGATGCCATGCCGTGGGAGCGGGAGGGCGACCCGCTGAACACCAAGTATATGTACGTCTGCCATGCCGAGCTGAACGCCATCCTCAACAGCGCCCACAACAACCTGAAGGGGGCGCGGGTGTACGTCACCCTCTTTCCCTGCAACGAGTGCACCAAGGCCATCATCCAGTCCGGCATCGCGGAGGTGGTCTACTACAGCGACAAGTACCACGACACCGATTCCAGCGTTGCGGCGCGGTTCATGTTCAAAAAGGCCGGTGTCCGCCTCACCCCCTACCAGCCCAGCGGACGGAAGGCGGAGCTGGAGTTGTAATCCGTCAAAAATTATGCTAAACTGAGAATAAGGCGCTGATTGCAAAATTGGTGGTCATGCTTTCCTGTCCCGCGTCGCTGATTCTTCCTCTACATTCATCCTCGGTCTTCTGGGGCTGATCGTTGACGTAGTCCGCCTGACCATTGATGTCATGGAGAAGATTTCTCAGATGAAAAACGATGATAACAAAAAAGATTGACCGCCACAGTGTTCCAAGCCTGACGGTCAATCTTTTTGATTCTGGGATGGAAAGCTGACCCTTTGCAGTCAGCGCCCCTTCTGTTTGTAGTATAGTCGAATCACCGTTATTTGTCAAGGCATCCATTCGTTCTTGACTGCTTTCCCTTCCCGTATTATAATAGGGCTTGTGAAAGTATAATTATTCTATTTTTATTGCATAGAGAGGAATATATACAATGGATCTTACGAACCGCAGCTTTTTGAAGCTCCTTGATTACACCCCCGACGAGATCGAGGGCCTGCTGGACCTCGCCGCCGACCTGAAGGCCAAGAAAAAGGCCGGTGTCCGCCACGACGCTCTGCGCGGCAAGAACATCGCCCTCATCTTTGAGAAGACCTCCACCCGCACCCGCTGCAGCTTCGAAGTTGCAGCCCACGATCTGGGCATGGAAGTCACCTACCTCGACCCGTCGGGCAGCCAGATCGGCAAAAAAGAGTCCATCGCCGACACCGCTCGGGTGCTGGGCCGGATGTTCGACGGCATCGAGTACCGCGGCTACGGCCAGCAGATCGTGGAAGACCTCGCCCACTACGCCGGTGTGCCGGTCTGGAACGGCCTGACCAACGAGTTCCACCCCACCCAGATCCTGGCCGACTTCCTCACCATCCGGGAGCACTTCGGCCATCTCAAGGGCATCCACTTCGTCTACTTCGGCGACGCCCGCTACAACATGGGCAACAGCCTGATGGTGGGCTGCGCCAAGATGGGCCTCCACTTCACCGCCTGCGCCCCCAAAAAGTACCAGCCCGACGCTGCTCTGGTAGCCGAGTGCCAGAAGATCGCCGCCGAGACCGGGGCCACCCTCACTTTTGAGGAAGACCCCGCCAAGGCCGCACAGGGCGCGGACGTCCTTTACACCGACGTCTGGGTCTCGATGGGTGAGCCGGTGGAGGTCTGGGCCGAGCGGATCAACGACCTCTCCGCCTACCAGATCGATCAGAAGCTGATGAATATTGCAGGCCCCCACGCCGTCTTTATGCACTGCCTGCCCGCTTTCCACGACCACAAGACCACCGTGGGCAAGGAGATGGGCGAGCGCTTCGGCCGCGACGCGATGGAGGTCACGGACGAGGTCTTCGAAGGCCCCCAGAGCATCGTCTTCGACGAGGCCGAGAACCGGATGCACACCATCAAGGCCGTCATGGCGGCTACGCTGGGCTACAAGGGCTGATATGGGCGGAGGACACGTTTCACGCCCCGATTTCGGGATGCCCCAGCCAGACCCTTCCCACCCACTGACCGAGTTTTACTGCCTGCTGCAGCACGCACTGGACCGGGAGGGCGTCTTTGCCCTGCCCGCGCTCTACGCACAGTTCCGCGCACCGGCGCGGCGCATCTACGCCGACGAAGCCGCGGATTTTCTCACCCTCCTGCCTGAGGAGAGCGAGGGCGCTTCCCGGCTGCTGGCCCCGGCACAGCTCCAGCTGCTCTACTCCACCCTCCACGTCACACCGGAAGGTGCGCCCGCCGCCCTGCTGCTCACCGAGGAGTGCACCCGGACGGTCTATGCCGTCCAGCTGCTGCCGCCCTTCGTCTGGGAAGACCCACTCCCGCCCCTGCCGGACGCCCCGGCGGCGCTGAGCCTCACCCTCACCCTGCGGGACGTGGAGGAGATCGACGCCCACCCCGCCGCATTGGGCCACCGCCTCGTCTGCGACAAGGCGGGCAAGCGCTGGCTCCACCACCCCAGGGCTGAGACCTATCTTTCCGAGCGGGTGGCGCTCTTCCAGCGGCTCTACCGGTAATACAGAATCTGCACTCAGGGTCATCTGCCAAAACATGGCGGCAGATGGCTCTTTTGTTTTTTGCGTATTCATGTTATACTTTGGATAACTGTGGAGCGTCCGGCGGAAGATTTTTCCGCCCTGCCCCATAAACTGCAATAATCGGGGCCGCTCATCCGTGTATGAGGTGAATGTCCCCTGTCGATCACCAATTCCACCGTGCCCTGCTGTACACAGGGCGTCAAAGGAGCATAGAACTATGGGACAGCTGACCAAAAATGAGATTTTTGCGCTGGCCGTGCAGCGATACAGTGACACGGTGTTCCGCGCCGCCATGCACAACTGCAGCTGCACTGCCGATGCGGAGGATGTGGTGCAGGATGTTTTCGAAAAACTGCTGTGCTACAATGGCCGCTTCGAGAGCGAAGAGCACCTGAAAGCGTGGCTGCTGCGCGTGACCATCAACCGCTGCCACGACCTGACCCGCGCCGCCCGCCAGAAGGACACCGAGCTGGACGAGAATCTTCCTGCCCCGGGCCAGATGGAGGACGGCAGCGTGCTGGACGCCGTGCGCGCCCTGCCCGAGAACTACCGCAATGCGGTCTACCTCCACTACTACGAGGGATACACCGCCGCCGAGGTGGGCCGGATGCTGGGTGCCCCCACCAACACGGTGCTCAGCTGGCTTCGCCGCGCCCGCGCCCAGTTACATACGATGCTGAAGGAGGAGATCGAAGATGAGGTGGTTTGAGTACAAGATGGAGGTGGACGACCTTCACGCATCGGATGACCTGAAGGCGAAGCTTCTTGCCATGCAGGGGGGCCAGACGGCATCCAGCGCCCCCAAAGCCGCTCCGAAGCTCAGAAAGGCCATCCGCTTTTCCCGCAAGACCCTGAGCATCGCCGCCTGCGGTCTGCTCTGCGGCGTCGGCCTGTATGCAGCGGTCGGCGCGCCCTTCCGCCTGATGGCTGCGGGCGGTGCGGCACTCACGGCAGAGCCGGCCCCCGAGACGGCCTCCTATGCCGCCTACTCGGTGGACGGCGTGAACAGCGCCCTTTCCGACTCCAAAATGGCCGTCCAGAGCAGCGGTGCTGCCGACACCGGCAGCGCCGTGAGCGACCGCAGCGCAGATGACACCAGCGCCCTGCGTGCCGAGGCCGCACAGGAGGGCACGAAGCTCATCTACACGGCCAACCTTACCATCGAGAGCAAGGACTTTGACACCGCCCGCACCGCCCTCAACGAGGCTGTGAGCGCCGCTGGCGGCTATATGGAGTCCAGCGATGAGTCCTCCTATTCCGGCATGGGCCGCAGCCTCTCCCTCACCATCCGCGTCCCGCAGGACAACTACACCAGCTTCCTCGCAGCCGCCGCGCAGGCGGGCAACCTCGTGGACAAGAGCGAGCAGGTGCAGGACGTCACCACCCAGTATATGGACATCGAGGCCCGGCTTTCGAACCTGACCGCCCAGCGCACCCGCCTGCAGGAGCTTCAGGCCACCGCCGAGAACCTCTCCGACCTGCTGGAGATCGAATCCTCCCTCAGCGACGTGCAGTATCAGCTGGAAAGCTGGCAGTCGCAGCTGGACTGGTACAGCCAGCAGGTGGAGTGCTCCACGGTCTACCTCTCGCTGTCTGAGGTGAAGGAGTACACCCCCACCGAGGAATCCTATCTCTCCCAGCTGTCCAGCGCCCTCCGCAACGGCTGGTCGGGCTTCGTCTCCGGCCTCCAGCAGCTGACGGTCTGGGTCGTGGGCGTCTGGCCTCTGCTGACCCTCATGGCCGCAGCCGCTCTCATCGTCCATCTGGTGCGCCGCCGCACCCGCAAATGATCTCCGCCGAAAAAAAATCCGGAACCTTTTTGAAAAAATGCTTGACATCCGCCCCATCCTGTGGTATTATACTTGAGCAGTCAGCGAGAGGCTGACGGTGAAAAGTAAATATCGCGGGGTGGAGCAGTCTGGTAGCTCGTCGGGCTCATAACCCGAAGGTCGTTGGTTCAAATCCGGCCCCCGCAACCACCAAGCATCTTGATTTTATCAAGATGCTTTTTCTTTTGTTTCCGCATACGAGAAGAGGGACTGCATGGTAAGCGCAGTCCCTCTTTTGCATTATGTTACAGCATCCCGTGCCGACGCTGCTCGGCTTCCAGCTCCTGATTCAGAGCCGCCTTGCGGTGGTCCAGCAGGAGGTCTTTGTTGTACTGGAAATACCGCTCACAGCCGTTTTCGGCGATGAACGCATGGGCGGCGGGCGACAGGGTCAGCTCGGTGACGAAGACCACCATCTCCTGACTCTCGGCAAAGGCCTGCTCCATGAAGTCGAAGGCCGCCTCCAGCGCGGCGCTGGCCCTCTGCTGGGCCGTGTCGCGGGCTTCCGACAGGGTGCCGAACTGCTCCCGCAGCACCTTGAAGGCGGTGTCTGCGTCCGGCGCGGCGGCACGCAGCAGCGTTTTCTCCCAGCCGCGCAGGGTCTTGGCAGTCTGCAGGCGGGCTTCCAGCGCGGGCTTGTCCAGCAGACCGGCGGTGCGCTTTTTCTGGGTCTCGGCCTCGTAGTCGGCGGTCATCTGGCCGAAGAGCTGCGCCCAGCAGTTCGGCTCCTGCGCCAGCTCTGCGGGCATCCCGGCAAACGCCTTCTTGGTCTCCTTCAGGAAGGCATAGCAGCCGTCGGCCACAGCGTCGGCCCGCCGGGAGGCGGCAAAGCGCGTCTCGAGGCCGGACATGAGGAGGCTGACAAGGCTCAGTCTCTCGTCGAAGGGGGCCTGCAGCAGCCGCGCAAAGGCGGCGGGCTTTGCCTTACCAGCCAAGATGTCCTCCACGCCGTAGTCGTCGCGGTACTTGTAGTAGAGGTCGAGATAGGCCGCAAAGTCCTCTGCGATCTTCTGGTGCTGGATATACTGACGGATCAGCTCCTCGTCGGCCTGCAGGCCCAGCGACTCGTAGGTGTTGAGCAGGTTGGACAGGTCCTCCCAGCCGCGGGCGGTGACGAACTGGGTGCCGTCCACGTCGGCGTTGATCTGGTAGAAGTTCTGGGGGTGCAGCTCGAGATAGCTCAGGATGGCGCTGTGGAGATGGGCTGCGCGGGCGTAATCCTTCCAGACCGGCAGGTCCGGCTCGATGTCCATCCGGCGGACGCGGTCGAGGGTGACGATGTCGAAGTCGCGGACAGATTTGTTGTATTCCGGCGGATTGCCTGCCGCCACGATGACCCAGCCCGCAGGCACGGCCTGATTGCCGAAGGTCTTGCACTGCAAAAACTGCAGCATGGTGGGGGCCAGCGTCTCAGAGACGCAGTTGATCTCGTCGATGAAGAGGATGCCTTCTTTCTGGCCCGTGGCTTCCATCTTGGCGTAGACGCTGGCGATGATCTCGCTCATGGTGTATTCCGTCACCGAAACGTCCCGGCCTCCGTAGTTGCGCTGGCGGATGAAGGGCAGGCCCACGGCGCTCTGGCGGGTGTGGTGGGTGATGGTGTAGGCCACCAGCGCCACGCCGCACTCCCGCGCTGCCTGCTCCATCACCTGCGTCTTGCCGATGCCCGGAGGCCCCATCAGCAGGATGGGGCGCTGGCGGATGGCGGGGATGGCGTACTCGCCCAGAGCGTCCTTGGCGAGATAGGCTCGGACGGTATGCTCGATCTCTTCTTTGGCTCGTTTGATGTTCATATTGCTTTTCCTCGTTATCACGAATTGTTGAGGTCGCGGTAGAGGTCGTCCTCCTCCGCCAGCGCTTCGGAGAGCGCCGAGGCGCTGCGGGCGGCCTCACCGGTAAATTCTTCTTCGTCCAGAACCACCTTCATGGCCCACGGCGGCACGTTGGCGTCGTCAAAGCGATCCCCCAAGAAGAGGAACGCCGTGTCGTAGGCCGGGCGGCGGGCCGGGTAGCTGCCCATGCCATCGGTAAAGTAGAGCAGGCCCCGCAGGTTCGAGAACTTCTTCTCGGCGCAGAGCTGGCTGACGTACTCGAAGGCGGGCCGGAAGTCGGTGCCGCCGCCGCCCCGCAGCTCGAAGTGGTTCATGGCACGGATGAGGTCGTCCTCGCTCTTTACCGGGATGTCCTGCCGGACGGCGTTGTCCGCTTGGATGAGATGCAGATTCATCCGGTGGAAGAAATTCTCCCTGCCCTTCAGCAGGGTGTACGTCTCGGCCAGAAAGGCCCGCACCAGCTCGCCCGACGTGGAGTAGCTGGTGTCGATGACGAGGGCCAGCTCCTCGATCTTCTTGCTCTCCCGGGTCTCCAGCGGCTCGATGAGGGGCAGGTTGCCATAGACCGACAGGCCGTAGGTGTAGAAGTTCAGGTCGAACTCGTCCGGGTCGAGGTGGACTTCCTCCCGGGTGACGCAGAACCGGCGCAGAAAGTCGCTGTAGCTGCGGCGGCTGCGGTTCGCGGCCTTGACCTGCTCCCGCAGGGCGTCTGCACCCTCACCGGCCTCTTTGTCCCGCAGTTCCAGTTCGGTCTGCATCCGCTCACCAATCTTCTGCCACGTCTTCTGGGGCAGAGGGGTGGGCATCTGCTGGGGCTGGTCGGGGGCGTCCTTGGGCCAGAGGCGGTGGTCGTCGGCGTAGAACTCCTTTTCCAGCTGCCGCAGCACGCCGGGCGTCTGACGCACCAGCCAACGGTAGATGGGGGCCGCAGCGGCCACCTTCTCCTGCGCGGCGATCTCTTCATAGGCGTGCTGGCGCACCCACGTCAGGGGGCGCTGGACGCTCCTGCGTCCAAGACCGTCGATGACGTTTTCCACTGCGATGTCGCAGGCGAGGCTCCACAGCCTCGCGTCCCGCCTGCCCCGCAGCCAGAGGTGGCGGAAGATGCAGTGGAAGACGGTGTGGAGATACAGCCGGTTGAGGTACTTCGGGTTCTTCTGGTAAAGCCGCAGCAGAGCACTGGGCTGGTAGCAGAGGATGGTGCCGTCGGTCGCCAGCACACCGCACCGCTCGTCGGCGGTGGGCGTCAGGGCCGAGAGGGCCTGATCCAGAAAGCGGAAGTCCAGATACAGCCCGCTGCGCACCACGGCCAGCACCTCGCCGCCCATCCGGGCCTGCCACTCCTCATGCGTCTCGGGGCGGGCCGACTGGAAGGGCTTGCGGGGGTCGAAAAACTTTTCCTTCTCAGAAATCAAAATCATACCTCTTCTTTTGGGGCGCAGCGGCACGCTTTTTGTGCTCTGCGTCGGCCAGCAGGGCAGCCGCACCGGCGTTGTCGGCCTTGGCGGCGAGGGCAGCGCCCTCGGCAAAGGCGTCGGCGTCCATGACGTCCAGTGCCAACAGGGCCTTGATGCCCTCCATGTCCTGCGCCTTGAGCAGGCGGGTCAGCACCCGCCCGGTGTTTGCTTTCAGGAAGTCCCGATAGGCCCCCTGCGCGGCGGCGCTCAGCTGCCACGGCCAGCGGAGGCGGTCGAAGCAGAGCATCGCCATCACCGCCGCGTCGTCGGCGTCGTGGCCCTGCGGGAAGATGGCGTCATACTCCGCCGGGAGAAGCCTGTTTTCGAGGAAGCACTGCCGATAGTGGTAGCCCTGCCCCGAAAAGGTGTGGAGCAGGATGTGAGCAGGGGTCTCTTCGATGTCCTCCCAGTAGGCGGGATACCACAGCCCCGCCCGGGGCGAAGCCTCCCCCACCGGCCAGAAGAGCGCCCGCACCGCCTCGGTGATGCTGCCCACAAGGGCGAACAGACCAGTGGGCTGCTCGGGTGCTGCCCGGACGATGAGGTCTTCCAGCGCGAAGCAGTTGAGGAAAACGTCGCTGCCCATGGTCAGCTCCCCCGCCCCGGCGCTCAGACGGCGGAGCTTCCGGCAGTTGTAGAATGCACAGCTGCCCACGACCCGCAGGCTGTCGGGCAGGGAGACTTCTTCGAGGAAGTTCCCGCAGACGGGGTGCAGGTCGTCGTCCTGCGCCGACGCCGCAGGCGCATCGAAGTCGAAGCTGTACCGCGCCCGGCCCCCCACCTCCCGGCCAAAGGCCCGGGTCAGGCGGAGCGTACCGTCCTCGGCCTGCTCATAGCGGCAGGTCTTTTCCGGCCCGGGCAGGCCCCGGGGCTTCTCCGAAAAGCAGTAGTCGCCCAGCTCGGTGATGGGCCACTCACCCCCCTCCGGCCCGGGCACAGCCCCGGGCAGCACAGCGCACGGCTCGCCGCCGTACACCCGCACAAGGCGGGCCGCACCGCCCGCCAGCGGCAGAATATCTAGTAGCATAATAACTCCTATCCACTAACGCAAGGCCCGCTCTTTTTCGCCACATCGGGCTTTCAGCGGTCAGCTCAGAGTTTTCCGGCCTGCCAATGGGTACTTCGTACCCGGGTTGCGGCTCCCAGCGGCTGCTCCGCTCTCGCTTGCATCCCGCTGGCCGCTGCCCCAGCAGCTTCTCCCTGTTTCCGCCACTGGCGGCGGTCGTCGCTGCTGCCCTCTGGGGGAGCTGGCGCGCCAGCGCCTGAGAGGGCTGCATAAAAAAGGCTGCTGCACAGACACGCCGTGCAGCAGCTCCATTCAAAGCTTCATCCCTGTGCGGCCTGTGCAAGGCAATCGTTCATTGCCGCAAATACCGCGTCGCTGGTCATGGTGCTGCCGGAAACGGCATCCACGCCCGCCGTAGAGCCAGCCGCCAGCAGGGAGGCCGACAGGGCTTCTGCCGCCTTGCCGCCCAGATCCGGCGTCTCGCCGGAAGCATCGATCGCAACATTGGTCACTTTTCCGCCGGTGATGGTCACGGTGACGCCCACCTCACTCAGACAGCCCTGCGCGCTGGCGGTATAGGTGCCGTCGGTGTAGGTCTCGGCATTGTCGGCGGCGGGGACCGTGCCGGTGCTTGCGATATAGAGGGCCAGCACGATGCCGAGGACGACATCCAGCACCAGCATGAGGATAATGTTGCGGGTCAAGTGTTTTTTCATGGTCTGTGAAGTGCTCCTTTTGCGATGTTTGGTGTCCTGCCCGCCGGACTTACTTTGCGGGCTTGAAGCTGTCGCGCAGGGTCACGACACGGTTGTACACGCCGGGGTTCTTGCTGTCCGGGGTGAAGAAACCGGTGCGCACGAACTGGAACTGCTCGCCGGGCTTTGCGTCGGCCAGAGCCTCTTCCAGCTTGCAGTCCTTCCGGACGACGACGCTCTCCGGGTTCAGATAATCCTTGTAGTCGCTGCCCTCAGGGATGGCGTTCATGTTGGCCTCGGTGAACAGCTTGTCGTACAGACGTACTTCGGCGTCCACAGCGTGGCCTGCGCTCACCCAGTGGATGGTGCCCTTGACCTTGCGGCCGTCGGCGGGGTTGCCGTTGCCGGTCTCGAGGTCGGCGGTGCAGTGGATGACTGCGATGCTGCCGTCGGGGTTCTTCTCGACGCTCTCGCACTTGACGAGATAGCCGCCCATCAGGCGGACCTCGCCGCCGACGGTCAGGCGCTTGAACTTCGGAGGCGGGACCTCGGCGAAGTCCTCCTTCTCGATCCACAGCTCCTTGGTGAAGGCCACCTTGCGGGTCGTGGCGTCGTTGGCCTCCCGGTTGGGGTTGTTGGCGATGTCGAAATACTCGGTCTTGTCAGCGGGGTAGTTGTCCACCACCAGCTTGACGGGGTCCAGCACGGCGATGCGGCGCTGGGCGGTCAGGTCCAGCTCGCTGCGGATGCAGGCCTCCAGCTGACGCATATCAATGAGGTTGTCCGACTTGGAGATACCGGCCTCCCGCACAAAGGTAAAGATAGAGGAAGCGGTATAGCCGCGGCGGCGCAGGCCGCACAGGGTGGGCATACGGGGGTCGTCCCAGCCGTCTACGATGCCCATCTCCACCAGCTCGCGCAGATAGCGCTTGCTCATGACCGTATTGGTCATGTTCAGGCGGGCAAACTCGCGCTGCTTGGGGAACTCGGTGCCGAAGATGTTCTCGATGACCCAGTTGTACAGGGGGCGGTGATTCTCGAACTCGAGGCTGCACATACTGTGGGTGATGCCCTCGATGGCGTCCTGAATGGGGTGGGCAAAGTCGTACATCGGGTAGATGCACCACTTATTGCCCTGACGGTGATGCTCGGCATACTTGATGCGGTAGATGGCCGGGTCACGCAGATTCATATTGGGGCTGGCGAGGTCGATCTTGGCGCGAAGGGTCTTCTCGCCCTCCTTGAACTCGCCCGCACGCATCCGGCGGAACAGGTCGAGGTTCTCTTCCGGGCTGCGGTCGCGCCACGGAGAGGGGCGGGAGGGCTTGCCCGCGTCATTGCCGCGGTACTCGCGCATCTCATCGCGGGTCAGATCATCGACGTAAGCCTTGCCCTCAAGGATGAGCTTCTCGGCGTACTCGTAGCACTTGTCGAAGTAGTCGCTGCCGTAGAAGATGCCGCCCGTGGGGTCAGCACCCAGCCAGTGCAGATCCTCGATGATGCTGTTGACGTACTCCTCGCCTTCGCGGGCGGGGTTGGTGTCGTCGAGGCGGAGATTGAACTTGCCGCCGTACTGGTTGGCGATGGACCAGTTGATATAGATGGCCTTGGCGCTGCCGATGTGCAGGTAGCCGTTCGGCTCCGGCGGGAAGCGGGTATGGATCTCGCTGACCTTGCCTTCGGCGAGGTCGGCGTCAATGATCTCGGTCAAAAAGTTTTTATCTGCCATATGGCGTTCCCCCTATCAGGGCATAACAAGCCCGGAATTACACTTTTGATACCCTTTATGATACACTATTTCCTGCTCTGCTTCAAGGTGGAAAGCCGAAGTTTGGGATGTTTTCGGCGTCATTTTGCGAAAAAGCGGGCCTTCTCTGCCCATCTTTCCAAAAAACTTGAAATTCGCGCTTGACATTCGGCACAGAATCTTATATAATAATCAAGCATTCAGCGAATGCGGGACACATCTAGGGGTATAGCTCAGTTGGTAGAGCAGCGGTCTCCAAAACCGCGTGCCGTGAGTTCGAGACTTACTACCCCTGCCACAAGCGCACAGAGAGTACTCTGTGCGTTTTGTTTTTGCCTTTTTCGCCCAGATGTCGGACTTTCTGAAACTTTTTTGGGTTTTTCTGAATTTCACGCTTGACAACAGGGTGTTTCTCAGGTATAATAACACACGTTCCGGCGGTCAACCGCCAGACACACTTGAGCGATCATGGCCCGGTAGCTCAGTTGGTTAGAGCACCAGCCTGTCACGCTGGGGGTCGTCGGTTCGAGCCCGATCCGGGTCGCCATTTGCTGCTATAGCTCAGTTGGTAGAGCGCATCCTTGGTAAGGATGAGGTCTCCAGTTCGAATCTGGATAGCAGCTCCAGTCTGAAACACCTTGGAGTCCAAAGACTTCAGGGTGTTTTGTTTTGTGTAAAAGAGCAGGTTCCCCTGATTTTTACTACCCGGGTTGATTTTTTGCGCCAAATGAAGTATACTATCTTTATAGTCCCGACGGGATTTAAGAAACCATTTTCTACGAGAACTATTTCCTCCAATAGATAAACCGCGCCGCAGGTTCGAACATTACCTGCGGCGCGGTTTTTGTTATTTTTGCAGACGCCAGCGGCTCCCCCTTTGGGGGAGCTGGCGCGAAGCGCCTGAGAGGGCAAGGACGCTGACGGAGAATCACATATACAACGATAGCTCCGCTCTGACAAAGAGCCTGCTTATCGCTGTATCGCAGCTCTATCCTGCCGGGCTTGCCCTCTCCGTCTGCTTCGCAGACACCTCTCCCAAGGGGAGAGGCTTTGCAGCCGCGGCCGCAAAACAAAAACACCCCAAAGCCTTCCCGGCTTTGAGGTGTCTTGAGCTGGAGCTGCTATCCAGATTCGAACTGGAGACCTCATCCTTACCAAGGATGCGCTCTACCAACTGAGCTATAGCAGCACAATCACAGCTCAATTATAATACCATAAACTCTGCCGCATTGCAAGAGGTTTTTGCAAAAAATCTGTCTTTTTTCGCATTTTCCCGCCCGGGCATCAAAAAACGGCTGCCGTTTTCCACGGCAGCCGTTCGTATGGTTGAAAACCGATCACTCGATGAGGCCGTTCAGCAGGGCAAGGCACTTGCGGCTGTGCAGCTTGCGGATGGCCTTTGCCTCGATCTGGCGGACACGCTCACGGGTGACGCCGAAATCGCGGCCCACCTCTTCCAGCGTGCGGGGACGGCCATCGTCCAGACCGAAGCGGAGACGGATGACCTTCTCTTCACGAGGGGTCAGGCTCTTGAGGGCCTGATTGATCTGCTGGGCCACCATGGCACGGTCTGCGGCCTTGCCGGGGGCCTCGGCGTTCTCGTCGGCGACGAAATCGCCCAGAGAGGAATCCTCCTCCTCGCCCACGGGGCTTTCAAGGCTGGCAGGCTCCTGCGCCATCCGCTGGATCTCGCGGACGCGCTCGACGCTCATATCCATTGCCTTTGCCAGCTCCTCCGGGGTCGGCTCGTGGCCGTTCTGGTAGACCAGCTGGTTGGTAGCCTGACGCATCCGGTTGATGGTCTCCACCATATGCACCGGGATGCGGATGGTGCGGGCCTGATCGGCGATGGCGCGGGTGATGGCCTGACGGATCCACCACGTTGCGTAGGTGGAGAAGCGGAAGCCGCGGTCGCAGTCGAACTTCTCCGCCGCCTTGATCAGGCCGATGTTGCCCTCCTGGATCAGGTCGAGGAAGGCCAGATTGTGGCCGACGTGCTTCTTGGCGATGGAGACCACCAGACGGAGGTTCGCTTCGCTCAGGCTGCGGCGGGCGTTCAGGCCGTCACGGCGGATCTTCAGCAGCTCCTGACGGCGCTCCTCGGTCAGGGGGCCGTTCTCCACAGCCTCCATGGCCTCTTCTTCCGCAGCCTTCTCCTCGGCGTCCTCGCTGGACTTCTCGTTGCCCTCTTCGTCAATGTCCTCGGTGTAGCTGCGGCTGTTCTCGTCCTCCTCGAAGGAGAAGCGGGCGCTGTTCTTCTTGATGTACTCCGGCGCACCGTACTTCTGACGGTCCGCCTGCAGGATATGGGCAGCCTCGGCACCGGAGTGGATGCGCTTGCTCAGGTCCACTTCCTGCTCTGCGCTCAGCAGCGGGATCTGACCGATCTGCTTGAGGTAGTTCTTGACCGGGTCGTCCAGCAGCTCATCCATCGCGGCCTTCAGGTCGGCGGGGTTCTCCTCGGCGGCCTCTTCCTCGTCTTCCATTCCCAGACCCAGCTCGTCACTGTTGTTCTCGGCGTTCTCCACCTCGGCAATGATGCTGTCCACGTCCAGATTCACATCGGCGTCGGCCTCATCCTCGATGATCTTGATGCCGCGCTCTTCAAGGAGCGTATAGAGCGTTTCCACATCCATCCTGCACTGTGCGGCCAACGTCTTGGCCTCCTGTGCCGACAGGGTGCCCTCGCCTTTCGTCAACAGTTCCTTCAAAGTCATGCCCATTTCGCTCTCTCCTTCTCACCACGGGAAAGCCTCCCCGCAGGTGAACTTGTCTCATAGTTTCGGCCCTGCTGCATCAGATCACAAGGCCTCCGTTGACGCCAAACACCTGTCCGGTGATGTAGCCGGCGTCCTCTCCGGCGAGGTACAGCAGAAGCTTTGCCACCTCTTCGGCGGTGCCGAGACGCCCCACCGGAGTCTCCTCGGCCAGTGCCGCTTTGTCCTCAGCAGTGAACGAGGCCATCATATCGGTGTCGATGACGCCGGGGGCCACACAGTTCACGGTGATGCCGCTGGGACCTTCTTCTTTTGCCAGAGCCTTGGTCAGGCCGATGAGGCCCGCCTTGGCGGCGGAATAATGCACCTCGCAGCTGCCGCCGGTCTGGCCCCACATACTGCTCACGGTGAGGATACGGCCCGCCTTGCGGCGGATCATCCCGGGCAGGGCCAGCTGGCAGAGGTTGAACGCACCGGTCAGGTTGACGTTCAGCATCCGCTGCCACTCCTCCGGCGTGATGTCAGTGAACAGCTTCTGCTGGGCGATGCCCGCGTTGCTCACCAGCACATCCAGATGGCCCAGCGCCTGCTCGGCGGCGCGGAAGGCCAGCTCACAGCTGGCCCGGCTGGCCACGTCGCACTGGACGGCCAGCACGCCCGGCAGCTCTTTCTCCAGCGCTGCCGCCGCCTCGGCGTTGGTGTGGTAGAACACCGCCACCCGGTAGCCTGCCGCGTAGAATGCACGGGCCGCAGCGGCGCCGATGCCCCGGTCGCCGCCCGAGATGAGGACGGTGCGGCCGTTTGCCGCCGGGGCGGCGGGCTGCGGCAGTCCCACAGGCTCCGGTTCTGGTTCCGGCGCAGCGCTGGCCGGAATTTCCCTCGTTTCCTGCGCCAGCGGTGCGGCCTCGGCCGCTTCCTCCCGCTCAGGCAGAGTCGGCCTGCGCTGTTCCTTCTTCGGCCCGGCGTCTGCCAAGTCGAATGTCAGCTCAAATTCGTCGTTGTACAAGAGTCAAACCCTCCTGTCCACTATTTTCGGCCATGAAAGCCCCTTCGTGTCAGGGCGTCACGGCGGGAAAGGAAACAGTCCCCCCACCCCGCCGGAGCTGCGCTCTGCTCACTTTTCCCGGTCTAGTCCGGTCCTGCGGCGCGCCCGGCGGCGTTTGTGTGGTTTCGACAAGTTTCCATTGAATAATATAGCACAATCGGGCGAAAAAAGAAAGTGGGCACCGGCGATTTTTTCACGCAGTTCCCACTTTTTTCACAGATTCAGGGGGTCACGGGCGGTTTCCAGCGGGGCTTTGCGGCCCGCTTGGCCCGCAGCGAGACGAAAAACGCCTGCAAAAGCTGCTGCGCCTCGTCGGCCCGCAGCCCTTTTTCGATGACGGGGTGATGGTTGAAGGGCTGGGCGAAGAGGTCGGTCACAGAGCCGCAGCAGCCCGCCTTGACGTCGGCTGCGCCGTACACCACCCGCTTGATGCGGCTGTTGATGATGGCCCCGCTGCACATGGGGCAGGGTTCCAGCGTGACGAACAATTCGCACTGCCACAGCCGCCAGCCGCCCAGCTTTTTGCAGGCCGCGTCGATGGCCAGCAGCTCCGCGTGGTGGAGGGCGTTCTTTTCGGTCTCCCGGGTGTTGTGGGCGGCGGCGATGATCTCGCCATCCTTTGCCACCACAGCGCCCACCGGCACCTCGCCCAGCGCGGCGGCTTTCCGGGCCTCGTCCAGCGCGGCCCCCATCAGCTCAAAGTCGGTCATCCCATTCCCCTTTCCGCCAGCCGTGCGGCAAACACGAGGCAGTTGTTTATCATATGAAGTGCGCAGCCGGGCCATACGCTCCGGGCTTTCCGGGCCGCCCAGCCGAAGATAAGGCCCATGCCCAGCGCATAGGCCCGGGCCGTCCAGCTGCCGTGCAGGCCCGCAAAGAGCAGCGCCTGCACCACGACAGCTGCCCTGCCGCCCAGTGGCTGCAAAAGATAGAGTGCACCGCCCCGGAAGGCCAGCTCCTCCGCCAGCGGGGTCACAAGACAGATGCGCAGCGCCGCCCACCCGAGGGCCGCGCCCTCGGGCAGAGCGCTCTGTTCCTCCGGGAAGAACAGCTGCGCCCCCGCTGCCAGCAGCGCCCAGAGCACCGCCGCCTCCATCAGGACCCAGCACTGGGCGGCGAGAGACGGCTTTTCGGTCTTCTTTTTCGGTCTTTCCACGGTGCACCCTCCTGTCGGCGGACATTGTACCATACTACCGTCCTGTTTTGCAAGCAGTTTTTTCGCTCATTCGAAGAAATTTTGCTCAAAAGATTGACATACTATCCAACCTTCTGGTATACTTTGTACGACTTTTTATGAATTTATCGTCTTCCGATAAACACGACTGAACCGCACCCATGGAGGTACCAACCACATGATACGCATTCTTACCGATTCTGCATCCGACATCCTGCCCGCTGAGGCTGCAACGCTGGGCGTGGATGTCATCCCCCTCAATGTCACCCTCGAGGACGGCACCGTCATCCGGGACGGCGTGGACCTGACCCCCAGCGAATATTACGCACACATGGCCGCCTGCAAGAAGCTGCCCACCACCAGCCAGCCCAGCCCTGAGCTGTTCGAGAAGTTCTACGCCGAGGCCGCAGCAGCCGGGGACGAGGTCGTGGGCATCTTCCTGTCCCATGAGCTTTCCGGCACCTACCAGTGCGCCAAGCTGGCCGCAGACCTTGCCAACGTGGACAACGTCGTCTTCGTGGACAGCACGAATGTCTGCCTCGGCGAAGCCCTGCTGGTGCGTCTGGCCGTCCATCTGCGGGACATCGGCAAGTCCGCCGTCCAGATCGCAGCCACCCTTGAGCACGCCAAGGAGCATCTGCACCTCGTCGCCGCCATCGACGACCTGAAATACCTGCGCAAGGGCGGCCGTCTGCCTGCCGCCGTAGCCGTGGCGGGCGGGATGCTGGGCATCAAGCCCCTCATCACCCTCAAGGAGGGCAAGGTGGCGATGGCGGGCAAGGCCCGCGGCCTGCCCGGCGCTTATGTCGCCCTCTTCAAGAAGATCGAAGAGCTGGGCGGCATCAACCCCCGCTTCGCCTCTCTGGCCGGTTACACCGTCAGCACCCGCGAGGTGGCTCCCATCCAGACCTATCTGGTCGATAATCTCGGCCTTCCCGAGCCGCTGGTGCGCCAGATCGGCTGCGTCATCGGCACCCACGCAGGCCCCGGTGCCTTTGGTCTGGCTTTCTTTGACAACGGGCTTATCATCGACTAAAGATCCACAGAAAAAGGCTGCCGTGCATCCGCACAGCAGCCTTTTTTGTTTTGTTTACAGCATATCCGTGACCAGCTTGCCCAGCAGGAGCACCAACACCACGAGCATCATGGGGCGGATGAACTTTGCGCCCTTGGTCAGGGCGAAGTGGGAGCCGATGATGTTGCCGACGATGCCGCTGATGGCGCAGGGGATGCCCACCGTAAAGACCACCAGACCGCTGCTCAGATAGGTGAAGAGGCTGGCGTAGTTGCTGGCAAGGTTCAGCACCTTGGCGTTGCCGTTGGCGGTGCGCAGGTCGAAGCGCATCAGGCTGGTAAAGGCAATGATGGCAAAGGTTCCCGTGCCCGGGCCAAATATGCCGTCGTACAGGCCGATGCCAAGGCCAATGCCCAGCGCCAGCAGGGTCTTTTTCAGGTCTATGGTGCCGTCGTCCCGGTTCTCGTCCGGGAGGTTGCGCCGCCACAGGATAACGACCGCCGCGATGGGCAGGATGATGAACATCATCGCCTGCAGCACCTCATCGCTGAGCATCAGGACGATGTGCGCCCCCAGTGCGCTTCCCACAAAGCTGCCGACGGCGGCGAGGACGCCCACCTTGACATTCATCGCGCCATTCCGGAAGAAGCTGGCGGTGGCGAAGGTAGTGCCGCAGGCGGCGCTGAACTTGTTGGTGGCGTAAGTATAGTGGGGCGGCAGACCCGCAAAGAGATAGGCCGGCAGGCTGATGAGTCCGCCGCCGCCTGCTGCCGAATCGACAAAGCCCGCAAAGCCGGTCATAAGCACCAGAAACGCCATCATCGGCAGGCTGATTTGAATACCCATTGTTATAATTTCCTTTAATATTCCTATTTTCGATTGATCTTTACTTGTAAAGCTCACCCTCGCAGGCCAGGATCTGGTCGAGGATCATCCGGGACACCCGTGCGCCATAGACCATCGAGGGGTGGTCGTTGTACTCGATGATGTCGTGGAAGTCCTTATTCATCAGGACGATGACATACTCGCCGTAGGGGGTGTGGACGATGCCGCCGTCGTTGCGGCAGGCGTTCATGCTGCCGCTCTTGCTGGCCACCCAGATCAGCTCCGGCTCACCGGTCTCCTCACAGTCGAGGTAGAACTGGGGGAAATCGTGGGTGAGCATGGTGTTGTAGTGCTGCTGACGGAAGATGGCCAGCATCTCGGCGCTGGCCTCGGCGCTGACGAGCGTGCCCTTCGCCACCTGCGCGAAGAGGGAGGCATAATCCCGGGGCGTCGTGGTGCCGAGGTCGGCGTAGAGGTCAAAGTGAAGGGGGTTGTGCAGGACGGTGTGGGCAAAGCCCATCTCCCGGATGCAGGCGTTGATGACATCCAGCCCCAGATAGTCGATGACCATATTGGTGGCGATGTTGTCCGAGCAGATGATCATCATGGTAGCGGCGTCCTTGACCTTCAGGCTCGCGCCCACCCCCAGTGCCCGCAGCATCCCCGAGCCATCCACGAAGTGCTCCGGCTTGTAGGTGATCTTTTCCTCGAGGCTGGCTTTGCCCCGGCTGGCCTGCAGATACAGGGCCGCGAGGATGTACGCCTTGATGGTGGAAGCCGTCTCGAACTTCTCGTCGGCCCCGATCTCCACCGTGTGGCCGTGCAGGTCGTCCACAAAGACGCTCATCTTCCCCTGATAGGAGTAAAGCTCCGCCGCAATGCGCTTTTCCAGCGTCATGTTTTTATCCATATCGGAATCTCCTTATTCTTCTCTACTCGGCGTTGTCACGTCCTGTCGAAACCGCGCCGTACTTTTCAGTATACCGCAGTACAGCGGGAAAGTCCACTCTCTCAGAGATTCTCTTCGAAGAACCGGCGGGCGTTGCGGTAGAAGATGTCCTCCACCTCGTCCTCGGTGAAGCCCTCGCGGCGGAGGGCCTCCGCCAGCAGCGGGAGCTTCGAACAGTCGTCCATCTCCAGCTTTCCGCCAATGCCGTCGAAGTCGCTGCCCAGACCAATGATGCCGATGCCACCCACCTGCTTGAAATGGGCCGCGTGCTTTGCCATCAGGGCCGTGGTGCTGCGGCAGAGCTTTTCTTCCGGCTGGTGGTCGAGGAAGCCGCTGCAGTAGTTGAGGCCCACAAGGCCGCCCTTATCGGCCAGTGCGCGGATCATCTCGTCGGTGAGATTGCGGCAGTGGGGCGCGAGGGCGCGGCAGTTGGAGTGGCTGGCCGCAAAGGGGCGGGTGGAGTGCTCGACAATGTCCCAGAAGCCCTTGTCGGACAGGTGGCTCACATCCGCAATGAGATGCAGCCGCTCCATCTCGGCGAGGAACTCGAAGCCCTTCTCCTTCAAGCCCGTCTCGGTGTTGGGGGCACAGGGCCAGATGTCGCCGCCCCCGCCGGGCACGACGTTGGGGCTGGCAAGCTCATTCTCGTGGTTCCACGTCAGGGTCATCATCCGGACGCCCAGCTCGTACAGTCGGCGCAGCACGCCGAGGCTGCCCTTGCAGCAGCCGCCCTCTTCGATGGTGAGCATTCCGCTGATCTTGCCCTCGGCGGCGTTTTTGCGGATGTCAGAGGGGCGATACACCGGCGCGATCTCCTCCGGGTATTTTTCCATGATGCGCTTGAAGACGTCGATCTCTTCCAGCGCCGTCACCAGCGGGTCGGCACCGGGGGTCTTATCGCCCAGATTGACGAAGGCAGCAAAGCATTGGAGCATATAGTCGCCTTTTTTCAGCTTCTGCAGATCGATGTGCAGATCGTTCTCCGCAAAGCTCTTGGGTGCGCCCGCCTTTTCGGCGTAGCGCAGCTCGCTTAAAGTGTCACAATGTAAATCGAAGACTTTCATTTTAGTTCTCCTTTGTTAAAGGGAAGGTGATGCTTCCGTTAAGCTCGTTTTTTAAGCAGGTTCTCGCGCTGGTGGCGCGGGGTAAATCGCTTTTTCATTAAGGCTAATGTTCTCTTTTGCGTGCCAAAAGAGAACCAGAAATCCTTCTCGCGCTGGTGGCGCGGGGGATGTTTTTTCTTACGGTCAAATGGCTTGCGCTCCGCGCGGGCCAGAGGTAGGGAGGGGTGTTTCGACT